>JBDZVI010000138.1:0-3707 GCA_040255585.1 Deinococcaceae bacterium | reverse complement strand
TCCAAGCGAGGCTGTGAATCGATGAAGCTCCAGTTCTAAGGTCCAGCCGGACCGCGCCCCGTAAGCTCTGTAAACTAGGTGGCTCTGCGGCTTTCTTGTGAGAGAAAGGCGCCATCGCTCCTCCAGGATAGGAAGTGGATAACGCCCCTGGGACGGAGTGAACGATGACTCGAGGGAATTCATCCAGGATTAGCAGTCCGAACCCCTCCTCGAGTTCTGCCCTCCACTGCTCGAGGACCGACGGCGGCGCCGCGACGACATTCTTCTCTTCCCTCTTGCGCAATAGGTAGCTCGCTCGCGATAAGCCCAGCCTCGATCGTCTGGCCGAGCCATGTGTCATCGCCCATGAATTACGCCCAGCCGCATCGTGGCCCGTCCCCACGGCGGCGCGATGGGTTACCTCATGGGCCGCCTCACCTCCGCACTAGAGCGCAACTCTCCAAGGATCCCAAACAAGCAAGCCGACCAGCCCGCTTGACAAGTTCCGCCGCCTCTTCTATCGTGACCACTAGCAGACGTCTACAGAGGTATACTCGCAGCGACGAACACCGCAAGGCACTCCTAGACCGCGGAGGGACGCATGGATCTCGACCTAGACCGCGAAGGTCCGCTCCCCATCTATCAGCAGATAGAGGGTTGGATGCGCGAGAACATCACCCTGGGGAACTGGCCCGATCACTCGCAGTTGCCGGCCGAGGACGAGCTGGCCGAGAAGCTGAAGGTGAACCGGGGCACCCTACGCAAGGCCGTCAGCAGCCTGATCGCCGAGGGCCTCCTCGTGCGGGTGCACGGCAAGGGCACGTTCGTCGCCCCGAGCCGCCTCGAGCAACCCCTCGCCGACTCGCTCGTGACCTTCTCGGAAAGCTTGCTGGAGCGCAACATCCCCTACCGCACGACGGTTCGCGCCGCGAAGGTGGTTCGGGCCGACAAGCGCGTCGCGTCCCTGCTCGGCCTCCGCGAGGGCGACGAGGTCCTTAGGCTCGAGCGCGTGCGCTACGTCAACGACCAGCCGGTCGTCGTCCTGCACAACCACGTCGTCTACAAGCACTGCCAGGGCATCGAGCGGCGCGACTTCACGGAAGCGCGCCTCTTCGACGTCCTGGAGCAGGACTTCGGGCTCGCCATCGCGTGGGGCCAGCGCACCTTCGAGGCGGCGGGCGCCGACGCGAGCTCCGCCGAGCTGCTGGACATCCCGATCGGCGCGCCCGTCATGTACGTCCAGCAGCTCTCGTACCTCAAGGACAGCGCGCCCATCGAGCTCTCGGACCTCTGGTTCCGCGGCGACCAGTTCCGCCTTTCGGCCCAAGTCAAGCGCATGCGCCTCCCCGGGGGCATGCGAGAGATCCTCGTCAAGAGTTGAGGAAGGACCGCCCATGCGGGGTGACCCATGACGCCTAGCACCGCCACGCCCACCGCGACTCCGCTCGCACGCCTGGCCGGCCGCCTGAAGGCGATCGCCTCGGCGCGCGAGACCGGGGTGTTCCTGGCCCTGATCGTCCTCTGCGTCATCTTGGCGCTCGCCAACCCGAACTTCCTGACGGTGCGCAACCTGCTGAACGTCGGGCGGCAGGTCTCGCTCCTCGGGATCATGGCCATCGGCATGACGTTCGTGCTCATCACGCGCGAGGTCGACCTCTCGGTCGGCTCCCTCTACGCGGTGGCCGGCCTGGCCACCGGCATGCTCATCGTGGCGGGCTGGCCGCTGGTGCCCGCCCTGCTGGTCGGCATCGCGGCGGGCGCCGCCCTCGGCCTCTTCAACGGCTGGCTCTCGACGTTCGGGCGGCTGCCGTCGTTCATCTCCACGCTGGGCATGCTCAGCGTCGCGCGCGGCGCGGCGCTCCTGATGACGAACGGCCAGCCCGTGACCGTCAACGAGGCCCAGGGCGGCGCGCCCGCGGTAATCAAGGGCTTCTACTTCCTGGGCCAAGGCCAGTTCCTCGGCATCCCCATGCAGCTCGTCTTCTTCGCCATCTTCGCTGTCCTTGCCTGGCTGCTCCTCTCGCACTCGGTCTTCGGCTTCCGCATCTACGCCGTCGGCGGGAGCGACAAGGCCGCCAGGCTGTCCGGCATCCCCGTGTTCGGGACGAAGATCTGGGCCTTCGTGATCATGGGCGTGTTGAGCGCCGTCGCCGGCATCCTCAGCCTCGCGTTCCTGCCAAGCGGACAGGCCGGCCGCACCGGCGTCGGCCTAGAGCTCGACGTGATCGCGGCTGCCATCGTCGGCGGCGCCTCCCTGTCGGGCGGCGAGGGCACGATCCTCGGGACCGTGCTCGGGGTCCTGATCATCGGGGTATTGCGCAACGGCCTAGTCCTGCTCGGCATCTCCCCTTTCTGGCAGACGACCATCATCGGCGCCGTCATCATCCTCGCCGTCGGCATCGACAAGTGGACGCGGCGGAGCCCCAACGCCTAACCGCTCTCGCCTCAACTCTTTAGGAGGTGATCCACCAACCGCGACCCGGCCAATCCGAAGCCCTCCCCCACATCCCCGCCGATCACGCTCCTAGGAGGAGTCAATGTTCAGGAACCTGAAGACGCTAGCCCTCACGGCCGTCGCGCTCGTCGTCGGCCTCACACTCGCCCAGGACACGGCGTTCCAGCTGAGCCAGCGGATCGCAGACCGCATGGCCGCGGGCGAGAAGCCCGTCATCCGCGTCTCCTATCACGACGTTAGCAACGAGTTCGCCCCGTTCATCAAGGCGGGCGTCGAGCGCGCGGCGCGTGAACTCGGCGTGGACGCCGTCATGGTCGGGCCCGTCGGCGCCGCCGCCGACCAGCAGGTCGCCGAACTCGAGAACCTCATCCAGGCCGGCGTCGACGGCATCGCCATCTCAAGCGCCAGCACGGACGCCCTCGCGCCGCTCATCAACCGCGCCGTCGAGATGGGCATCCCCGTCGTCACCTACAACACGGACAACCCGTCCTCCAACCGCCTGGCGTTCGCCGGTCAGGACCTCGTGCAGTCCGGCCGCGAGGCGGGCGAGTTGATGGCCAAGGTCCTCGGCGGCAACGGCAACGTCCTCATCACGACGCTCGACGCGGCGGCCCAGTGGTCGCTCGACCGCGAGTCCGGCGCCCGCGAGGCCCTCGCCAACTACCCCGGCATCAAGGTCGTGTCCACTGTCAACACGGGCACGGAGCCGCAGCAGATCTACGCCTCCATCGAGAACGCCATGCTGGCGAACCCGAACGTCGACGGCATCCTCTCCCTCGAATGCTGCTCCACTCCCGCCGCCGGCGAGTACGTCAAGCGCAACAACCTCGCGAGCCAGGTGAAGGTCGTCGGCTTCGACCTGCTCCCCGCCACCGTCGGGCTCGTGCAGGAAGGGATCGTCTCGGCCACCATCGACCAGAACCCCGAGCAGCAGGGCTTCGAGGCCGTGCGCATGCTCGTCGACGCCCTCCACGGCCAGACCGTTGCCGACGTCGACACGGGCGTGAAGGTCTACGACATCGACAACATCCAAGAGTACTTGGACGCCTCGGGCAACTGAGGGCGTAATGGGTTGGACCCTCCTCAAGGGGTCCAACCCGCCAACTGCCACCATGCCGACGACATTCGAACTCCAAGGCATCACCAAGCGCTTCGGGGGGACCACCGCCCTCGACGGCGTGAGCGTGGCGTTCAAGCAGGGTGAGGTCCACGCGGTCATCGGCGAGAACGGCGCCGGCAAGAGCACCCTCATCAACATCCTCGCCGGCGAGAT
>JBDZVI010000057.1:11073-20681 GCA_040255585.1 Deinococcaceae bacterium | reverse complement strand
CGCCAGCCCGTCCTCGACCTGCTCCTCCAGCGGCTCGGCCGCACCCTCGTGCTGATGTTGAGCACGGTGGTGGTCGCCTCCACCATCGGGCTCTTCCTTGGCGTGTTGGCGGCTCGCAAGCCAGGCTCGATCACCGACCGCGGCGCGACGGGCTTCGCGCTCGTCGGCTACGCCGTGCCCGAGTTCTGGCTCGGGCAGATCCTCATCCTCGTGTTCGCCGTGGTCCTCGGCTGGCTGCCCGCCGGCGGCTTCCGGAGCGTCCGGGTCGAGTACACGGGTCTGGCAGCCGCCCTCGACATGCTCAGGCACATGCTCCTGCCCATGGCCGCCCTCTCGTTCCGGTACATGGCCATCACCACGCGCCTCACCCGCGCGTCGCTCCTCGAGGTGATGAGCGCCCAGTACATCGTGGCCGCGCGGGGGCGCGGGCTGTCGGAGAACACCATCCTCTGGCGGCACGCCCTCAGGGCCGCCGCGCTGCCTGTCGTGACGGTCATCGGCTACAACTTCGGCTTCATCGTGGCGGGCTCCGCCCTGGTGGAGACGGTGTTCGGTTGGCCGGGCATAGGCCGGCTCATGTACGACTCCATCTACACGCGCGACTACCCCGTGTTGCTCGGTATCTTGCTGTTCGTATCCATCACTGTCATCGTGGTAAATCTCATCACCGACGCGTTCTACGCCGTTCTCGACCCGCGAGTGAGGTACTGAGTGGACACGGCAGCCGCTCCAGCGGACAGCCGCTCCGACGGGAACGAAGGCTCCGGCGGCAGCGGGCGCTCTAACGCCAGCGCCGCGTGGCGCCGCTTCAGGCGGAGCAGTTCAGGCGTCTTCGGCCTGACGCTCGTCGTGCTGCTCGCGCTCGTCGCCCTCCTGGCGCCCGTCATCGCACCGTACGACCCGCATAGCACGTCGCGCGCAGCCTTCGCGCCGCCACTCTCCGCCGGCCATGTCCTCGGCACGGACAACCTCGGGCGTGACGTGATCAGCCAAGTCATCTGGGGCTCCCGGGTCTCGCTGATGGTCGGGCTCGCGGCGGCCGCCACCGCGACGTTGATCGGCGTCATCGTCGGCGCCTTCGCGGGCTACCTCGGCGGCCGGTTCGACGAGCTCCTCATGCGGGTCACGGAGTTCTTCCAGGTGATCCCGCGCTTCGTGCTGGCCCTCATCGTGGTGGCGTTCTTCGGTTCCGGGCTCGTGAACCTCATCCTCGTGATCGGGGTGCTGAGCTGGCCGCAGACGGCGCGGCTGGTGCGCAGCCAGTACCTTAGCCACAAGACGCTGCCGTACGTCGACGCCGGGCGCGCCATCGGCATGCGCAGCTTCCGCATCATGTTCATGCAGATCCTGCCTAACGCCATGGGGCCCGTGCTCGTCGTCGCCTCGCTCGACGTGGCGCAGGCGATCCTACTCGAGGCCAGCCTCGGCTTCTTCGGCCTCGGCGACCCGAACCTGACGAGCTGGGGCGGCATGCTCAACACCGCCCAGACCTTCATCCGCCGCGCCTGGTGGATGAGCGTGTTCCCCGGCATCGGCATCACGCTGGCCGTGCTCGGCTTCAACCTGTTCGGCGACGGACTCACGGAAGCGTACGACCCGCGCATGGCGCCGCGGTGAAGACCCGGCGCCCGCACCTTTAGGAGAAGAGCGACATGTCAGACATCCAACGCCACCTGCGCGCCAAGACGGGCGACGTCGCCCCTTACGTCCTCATCCCCGGCGACCCGGGCCGCGCCGAGCGCATCGCCGAGACCTTCGTCGAGCCGAAGCTGATCGCGCGCAACCGCGAGTACACGCTCTTCACGGGCCGCACGGCCGCCGGCACGCCCATCAGCGTCTGTTCGACCGGCATCGGCGGACCGTCGGCGTCCATCGCAGTCGAGGAGCTCGTCCGGATCGGGGCCACACACTTCATCCGCGTCGGCTCGGCGGGCGGCAGGCAGCCCGGCACGCCGATCGGCTCGGTGGTAGTCGTGACGGCGGCCTTCAGGGGCGAGGGGACGTCCCTCGACTACGTCCCGCTCGGTTACCCCGCGGCCGCCGACCTCGACGTCACGCTCGCCCTGCGCCGCGCCGCCGAGACGTACCTTGGCAGGCGCGCCATCGAGGGCGTCGTCTACACGCGCGACGCCTTCTATCGCCGCGACGACGGCCTCAACCAGCGCCTCACGGAGGCCGGCGTGGTCGCGGCCGAGCAGGAGTGCTCCACCGTCTTCGTCGTCGGGGCCCTCCTCGGGGTGAAGGTTGGCGCCGTGCTCGGCACGGACTCCAACATCTACCTCGACCCGCAGCCGACCCGTGAGGAGAAGGAAGCGCTCTACCGCCAGGTCGAGCGCGAGACGATCGCCATCGCTACCGCTGCCGTGGACTTGCTCCACGCCGAGGCGTGACGCCCTACGCACCCAGCCTGACCGAGCGCGACCTGCTCGTGACCGGCGCGACGCTCGTCGATGTAGTCACGCAATCGACCTATCGCGGCTGGTTCACCGTCTGGCATGGCCGGTTCGTCGAGGTCGAGGCGGGGGAGCCCTCCGAAGCCGACCTGGCCGGCTTGAGCATCGCCGAGCGCCGCGACCTCGGGGGCGCCCACGTGCAGCCGGGCATGCTCGACGTTCACATGCACATCGAGAGCAGCCTCGTCACGCCCCGACGTTTCGCCGAGGCCGCCCTCCCGCACGGCACGACCACCATCCTGCAGGACCCGCACGAGGTCGCCAACGTGTTGGGGGCGCCCGGCATAGACGCGATGCGCGCGGCCGCGCGCGGCCTTCCGCAGCGCGTCTACACGGCCGTGTCGAGCTGCGTCCCTGCGACATCGGCCGATATTGAGACGCCGAACGCCGCCATCACGCCAGCCGAGGTGACGGAGTTGGCGCGCGATCCCGAGGTCATCGCCCTCGGGGAGGTCATGGACTACCAGGGCCTCGTCGCGGGCGACCCTCACCTCCGGGCCATGGTCGCCGCGGCGCAGGCCGCCGGCCTCAGCGTCGAAGGCCACGTGCCGAGCCTCGCGGGCGCCGCCCTCTCGCGCTACGTGGCTCACGGCGTGCGCTCCGATCACACTCTCGCCACGCCCGCCAAGCTCCTCGAGGAGCTCCGCAAGGGCCTATGGGTGATGATCCAGGAGAAGTCGCTCACGCCCGACGTCGTGCGGGAGATCGTCGCCCTGCCTGATCGCAGCCGCGTCATCCTCATCACCGACGACGTCATGCCCAACCGGCTCCTGAGCGGCCACCTGAGCCGCCTCGTGGCGCTGGCCGTCGGGCTCGGCTGGCCGACGCTCGACGCCATCGCGTCCGCCACGTTGCGACCCGCCACGTACCTGGGTCTGGGCGGGCTCGGCCTGATCGCGCCCGGCGCCCATGCCGACTACCTCGTCACAGACGGACTTGCCGTCTACCCACCGCTGGAGACGCACGTCGGGGGTCGCCTCGTCGCTCGGGCGGGAGAGACCGTTGCGGCCTGCTCGACGGCCGGGCTGCCGAGGTCCGGACAGGCGTACGCGGCCGCCAACGTGGCGCGCGAGGCGCTCGGCTTCGGCGGGCACGAGGAGCGCGCGGACGCGCGCCATGTCGCCCATGAGCCACGTTCGACCGGCGGAGAGCGTTCGTCCGCCGCGGCCGCACGCCGAACGGTGCGCGCTCGCGTCATAACGGTCAACAAGGTCAACAGCTTCACGACGTTGCGGGAAGCGGACGTCGAACTGGAGGACGGCGTGCCGACCGACCCAGACATCGCCCTCGCCTGCGTCGTCCCCCGCGCCGCGCTGCTGCCCGGCGCCGGCGCCTACGCGCCCGTCGTCTGCCTGGTCGCTGGCACGGGCCTGCGCGAGGGCGGCTACGCCTCGACCTTCGCCCACGACAGCCACAACGTCTTCCTCTTCGGGCGCAGCCCCGACGCCATGGCGGCGTCGCTGGCGCGCATCGCGGCGGAAGGTGGCGGCATGGCGTTCACGACGGACTCTGGCCCGACCCTCCTGCCGCTCCCCATCGCCGGGCTCCTGTCGGACGACCCCGTCAGCGTCGTGGGCGCGAAGTTCGACGCGCTCGAGCGGGCGCTGAAGGAGGCTGGCATGGACGTCAAGGCGCCCGTCTTGCTCCTCACGCTCCTGCCGTTGAGCGTGAGTCCCGACTTCAAGGTGACGGACAAGGGCATCGTCGACGTGCAGGCGCGGCGCATCCTCGCGCCGGAGGTGAGCGCGTGAGCGGCGCGGGTACCCCGAGCGGTCAGTCCGCGGGCGCCGCGTCCTCGACGACCAGCCTCCTGAGGCGCCTCGTCGACCTCTGCGCCACGCCCAGCCCGAGTCGCGACGAGCGCGCGGTCGCCGACAAGCTCCGCGGTGAGTTCGAGGCCCTTGGCCTGACGGTACGCGAGGACGACGCCGGCACGAGCACGGGCGGGAACGCCGGCAACCTGATCGCGGAACTCACTGGCGGACTGCCGGGGCGCGTCGTGCTCGCCGCCCACATGGACACGGTCCCGCTCGCGCAGGGTGAGCCGCTCGCGCCGCTCGTGGACGGCACGACCTTGCGCACGACGGGTAAGCAGATCCTCGGCGCCGACGACAAGGCCGGCGTGAGCGTCGTCCTCGAGTTGGTCGCCCGCGCCGCGGCCACGCCCTTCGCCGCGCGTCCGACCGTGGTGGCCGTCATCACGGTGTGCGAGGAGCTCGGGCTCCTCGGCGCCAAGCACTTGGACGTCGCCGCGTTGCGCGCCGACTACGGCTACTCGTTCGACGGGGAGGTGCCGGTCGGCGAGCTCATCACGTCGGCGGTCTTCAAGGAGGACGTGACGTTCACGGTCGTCGGTCGCGCCGCCCACGCCGCCCTCGAGCCGGAGCGAGGCGTCCACGCCATCAAGGCCGCGGCCGCGGTCGTTGCCGCTATCCCGCTCGGCCGCGTGGCCGACGACCAGGTCCTGAACATCGGCGCCATCCAGGGGGGTGGGTCCACGAACGTGATCCCGGCGCGGGTGGTCATGCGCGGCGAGTTCCGCTCGTTCTCCGCCGAGCGACTCGAGGAGCTGGCCACGCGCGTGGTGGCGCTCGCCGAGGCCGCCGCGGACGTACACGGCGCGCGCTTGAGCGTAGAGCGCAAGCGCCTCTACGCCGGCTACGCCCTGCCAGACGACTCTCTGCCCGTCAGGCGGCTCGTCGAGGCGGCGGAGGCCAACGGCGTCGAGGTGCGCACGGTGTCCTCGATCGGCGGCTCCGACACGAGCATCTTCAACCAGAAGGGCCTACCGACCGTCAACGTCGGCGTGAACATGCACGAGATCCACTCCGTGAACGAGTGGATCGACGTCGCCGACCTCGCGCGCGTCGTGGCGTGGGTCGGGGCTGCTCTCGGGCTTGGTCCGCGCTGAGCGGGATCGCGGAAGCGGTACCGCTAAAGCGGGATCGCAGGAGCGGCTGGGCCGACTGCTAGGCTCGGGTCGTGGACGCGTTCCGTATCGGCCCCGCCGTGGTCTCGGCCCCGCGGTTCTACGCGGCCGTCGCCTTGGTGGTGCTGATAGGGCTGGCTGAGCTAGTGGCGTGGCGGCGGGGCCGACGCGGCGGCGCTGGTGGGGCCGTCGCCGGATCCGCTGGTGGGGCCGCTGCCGCAACGGCTGGCGCCGGCTGGGCCTGGAGCGCCGCCGCTGCCGCGCTGCTGGGCGCGCGCGTCGCCTTCGTGGTCGAGAACGCGGGCTACTTCGCCGCTCGGCCGCTCGAGGCCTTCCAGTTCTGGCAAGGGGGCTTCTCGGCCTGGTGGGGCGTGGCGGCCGCCGCCGTCGTCGCGGCCGCCACGCTGACCCGCGACCGCCGCCGCGGCGCTGCGTACGCCTACTCGGCCGCGGCCCTGCCCGTTAGCGCCGCGCTCGCCGCGTGGCTCCTGGTACCGGCCCTCTTCGTCCCCGTGCAGCAGGCGCCGAGGCCGCTCCCAGCGGTAGCGTTGGAGAGCCTCGCCGGCGAGGTCGTAGGGCTGTCCCCGGGGCAGCCGCTGGTCGTCAACGAGTGGGCCACGTGGTGCCTACCGTGTCGGCGCGAGCTCCCTCAGTTGGCCCGCGCCGCCGAAGAGGCCCCCGGCGTCAAGTTCCTGCTCGTCAACCAAGGCGAGGGCCGTGCCGTCGTCGAGGCGTTCCTGGCCGACTACCCGGCCGTGAGGCGCGGCGACGTGCTCCTGGATCGCGGCGGTGTCCTCGCAGCCGAACTGCGCGGCGTCGGGCTCCCAACCACGTACTTCTTCTCCGCTGCCGGGACCTTGCTTGGCACCCACGTAGGCGAGATCTCCGGCGCAGCGCTGGAGCGCTGGGTGCGGCGGCTCCAGGACGACTGATGGCCGCGTCGATCGAGGCCCCGCCGAGCTCGCTCCCTGCGGGACCCGGACCGGCCCGGATGTCTCGTCGCCTTGGTCGTCCGGGCGTCGCCCCGTGGCACCCCGGGACGACGCCACAAGCCACTGCTAGGTCACCCCGCCAGCCAACCGCCGTCGATGGGGTAGTACGCGCCGGTGATGTACGAGGCGTCCTCGGAGCACAGGAAGACGATGAGCTTGGCGACCTCGGACGGCTCGCCGAAGCGCCGCATGGGCGTCACGCTCTTCAGCCACGCCGTGGTCTGCTCGTCTTCGAAGATGGCTTCCGTCATGCCCGTGCGCACGACGCCTGGGCCGACGCAGTTCACGCGCACGCCCTGGGTCGCATAGGTGAGGGCCGCGGACTTGGTCAGGCCGCGCACCGCGTGCTTGCTCGTTGGATAGGACGGGTCGCCGGCCGTGGCGCGGTCGCCCATGGTGCTCGTCAGGTTGACGATGCCGCCGCCGCCCATCTTGAGGAGTTCGGGGATCGCGTACTTCAGACCCAGGAACGTGCCGACCACGTTCACGGCCTGCACCCGCTCGAACGCCTCGACGTCGACCTCGTGCAGCGGCACGTTCGGCCCTGCGGCGGCGATGCCGGCGTTGTTGACGAGGTAGTCGACGCGCCCGAACGCCTCCACCGTGCTGGCCACCATCGCCTTGACAGACGCCTCGTCGGCGACGTCGACCTTGCTGGCCACCGCCCTGCCCCCGTTCGCAAGCACCTGGCGTACCGTCTCTTCCGCGCCGGCCAGGTTGAAGTCGGCGACCATCACGGCCGCGCCTCGCGCAGCGAACTCGAGCGCGGTAGCGCGCCCAATGCCGGAACCCGCACCGGTCACCAGCGCAACTTTGCCTGTCATCGTGTCCATGCGGCACCTCTTTTCTCTTACAGCGTAAGAGGGGGTGCGTAGGACAAATGGCCGCGCTCGGTCTGTCAGCGCACGGTTACGGGCTCACCCAACAGCCAGGCGGCCTCGCGTAGGTTCGCGCCGAGCAGGCGGAGCCAGGTGGTCGGGTCGTCTGCCGTCGGGAGGAGGTACTTGGCGGGCGCGGGCACGCGCCACTGCCCGGCGTCATGCGGGAGGCCGGCTAGCTCCTTGGCCAGGCGCAGCCCGAGCCCCAGGCCGCCGAGTTCGTCGACGAGACCGAGCTCCTTGGCGTCCGCCCCGGACCAGATGCGGCCGCGGCCGATCTCGTTCACCCGTTCCGAGCTCAGCCCGCGTCCGGCGGCCACGCGCATGACGAAGCGCTCGTACACCTCGCCGATGTAACGCTCGAGCAGCTCCCGGTCGCCGGGGGAGAACGGCTTGTGAGATGCCATGACTTCTGCGAAGCGCCCGCGCTCGAGGCTCTCGACGTTCACGCCGTAGCGATCGTACAGCTCCTTCAGCACGGGCTTGAGCGTGACGACGCCGATCGACCCCGTCAGCGTCGTCGGCTGAGCGACGACACGCGTGGCATGGGTGAGGACGTAGTAGCCGCCGCTCCCCGCCACGCCGCCCATGACGGCGACCACGGGCATGCGCTTCGCGAGCAGCTCCACCTCGCGTCCGATGAGGTCGGAGGCGAGCGCCGACCCGCCGCCCGACTCGACGTGGAACACGACGGCCTTGGTGTTCTTGTCGCGGCCGGCGGCGCGCAGCGCCCCGACGAGCGTGTCGGAGCCGGCGGTCTTGTTGCCGAGCAGGGGCACCGGCACGGGCGACGATCTACTCGGCCCGGTGACGATGGCCCCGTCGAGCGCCACGATCGCGACGCGCGCGGCGCTCTCGGATCGCCGACTCCCGGTGATGAAGCGCCTGACGGCGGCGAAGGTCTTGGTCTCTGGACCAAGTACCTCGTCCTCGTAGGCGACATCGTCGAGCATGCCGAGCTCACGCGCCTGCGCGGCCGAGGTGACCCCGGCATCCACCCAGGCCCGCACCGTGTCGGGTGTCGTGCCCCTGCGTTCCGCCACCCCGCGGCTCAGCGTGCCGACCACACTGTCGAGGAACGCGCCGTACTGCTCGCGTTGCGCGTCGCTCATGTGCGAACGCGCGAGTTGGTCGCCGGCGTTCTTGTACTCCTTGATGGCGAGCTTCTCGAACTCGATGCCGGCCCTGCCCAGCGCGCCCCCGAGGAACGTGGTCGTCATGACGAGCCCGTTGACCATGAACTCCGCGCTCGGCGGCGCCGTGATCCGATCGGCGGCGCTGGCGACGTAGTAGGTCGCGTTGGCGAAAGTCGTAGCCACCACCTCGACCGTTTTGCCGCCTGAGCGCAGCCGCTCGAACTGCTCGCGCAGGGCGGCCGCGGTCGTGACGCTCGGCTCCAGCTGGCCGAAGCGGAACACGACGCGCTTCACCCAGGGGGAGCGCAGCAGGGCGTCGACCTGCCGCTCGAGGTCCTCGAGCGACGGCGCCTGACTGGTCCTCAGCAGGCGGCCTACGAGCTTTGGGCGGTCCCTGAAGGCCTGGTACTTGCCGCTCAGCTCGATGAGGACGCGCTCTGGTCGTTTGCCGGGCAGGCCGTCGCGGACCAGGTCGACCAGGCCGGCGGCCACGTTGCTCAGGCGCGCGGTCGCTACGGCGGCCAGCCTGGCCGCGCCTTGCTCCTTCTTCGCCATGGCCGCATCTTACCGAGGCACCCGCGTCGGCGCCCTCCTACTGCCAGGCCACCGCCAGGTCGGTTGCTTCCTTCGGCGCGACTCGGAGCCTCGCGGGCGGAGGCGCCTACGGCGTGGGAACGTGGTGTCGGCGTTACCATCTGCCCATGACGCAGAGCGCAGACCAGACCGACCTCGGGACCGTCCTCATCGCCGACATCGTGCGCGGTTACCGCGCCCAGAAGCTCCAGGCCGAGCGTGCCTTGGATCAGCTAGAGACGGCCGACTGGCATCGCACCCTCGACGAGGACGGCAACTCCATCGCGGTGATAGTGCAGCACGTGAGTGGCAACCTGCGCTCCCGCTGGACCGACTTCTTGACGAGCGACGGCGAGAAGCCAGACCGCGACAGGGACGGCGAGTTCGAAGCGCGGCGCCGGATGCCGGAGGAGCTGCTCGCCGCCTGGGATGAGGCCTTCGCCGTAGTGTTCGGCACGCTGGCCGCGCTCACGCCCGCCGACCTCGCCAAGACGATCACGATCAGGGACCAACCCCTTGGTGTCGTATCGGCCATCCTGCGCAACTTCGAGCACACGGGCCACCATGTCGGGCAGATCGTCTTGCTTGCCAAGCATTGGCGCGGCCCGGAATGGCGCACACTGTCCATACCGAAGAAGCGCTGAGGC
>JBDZVI010000057.1:0-10973 GCA_040255585.1 Deinococcaceae bacterium | reverse complement strand
CCCCGACTCCCGCGTCAGTTGCCGGGGCGCAGCCCCCGCATGGCGCGCCGCTCCTTGAGGGAGATGGCCACGCCGGCGCCGACCACGATGGCAAGTCCGAGCCAGCCGAGCGCGTCAGGCACGAAGCCGTACGACAAGTAGCCGTAGATGACGGCCGTGACCATCTCGAAATAGCCCACCGGCGCCAGCCACGTGGCCGGGGCGTAGTCGAATGCCTTGATGAGCAGGAAGTGGCCACCGGCCGCCAGCACGCCTAGGAGCGCGAGGACGCCGAAGTCGGCCAGCGCCGGTCGCTGCCACACGAAGGGTAGGACGAGCGTCATGACGACCGCCCCGACCACGGCCGTGTAGCCGAGCGTCAGCAGCGGAGGGGCGCTGCCCGCCAGGTGCCGCGTGAAGACCATGTAGAGGGCGTGCACCACGCCCGCCGTCAACGCCAGGGCCGCGCCCCACCCGAAGGCGCCGGAGCCGGGCCTGAGGATCAGGATGATCCCGAGGAGGCCGACGAGCACCGCCACGACCCGCCATGGGCCGACGCGTTCGCCCAGGAGCGCGGGCGCGAGCAAGGTGACGACCAGCGGCGATACGAAGAACAGCGCGAGGGCCGTGGCCTGGGGCAGCATGGCCAGCGCGAAGAAGAAGAGGACGGTGGCGGCCAGCAGCAGCGAGCCCCTGACGAGCTGGAGCCCAAGCTGGCGTGGGACGAGCGCACGCGGACCGAAGCGCAGGAGGAGCAGCGGCAGCAGGCAGAGCAGGTGGAAGAAGTAGCGCGCCCAGATGATCATCGGCACGGGCAAACGCTCGGAGAGGCCCTTGGCAAGGCCGTCCATCATGGGCAGCAGCACCATGGCGGCCAGCATCAGGCTCGTGCCGACGGCGAGGTTCGTGGCGGGCGTGCTGCGACGGACCATGCCCGTTCCCTTGTGGCGCCTTTCGCCGACTTTGATCTGCGGTGTCGACGCCTCCGGGCTGCTCGCGGCTTCGGAGGTGGGGGCGGACGGGCCGGGAACGGGCACCAGGAGATGATATGTGAGCGACGCGGTTCCTGCTCGTCCCGTCGGACGCTCCGCTCGCATATCATCGGCCCGTGCCAGCCCCCCTCACGCCGGACTCCTTCACCCTCGTGCGCTTCACCGAGCCCAGCGCGTTCGCCGCGCTCGCCGAGCCGTTCATGCTGGAGCGGGAGGCGGCCAACTGCCTGCAACTGGGTCTCATGCCGGCCGTCGTCGACGGCCGCTTCGAGGACGTCTACCAGGCGGTCCTGGAAGGTCCGGACGGCGAGGTCGTGATGGTCGCGCTGCAGACGCCGCCCAACCGGCTCATCCTGACCGACGCGGTCCTCGCGGGGAGCCCCTTGCGAGGCTCCGATGACGCTGCCACGGCTGCGGTGGCCGAGGCGCTGGTGAGCGGGCTGCTCGAGCCAACCGACGGCCAGCCCGTCGAGCTCCCAGGCGTTCTCGGGCCCGTCGCGCTGGCGGAGGCGTTCGCGCGCGCCTGGGGCGAGCGCAACGGCGTGCCGGTGCGCAGGACCGTGCAGGAGCGCGTCTACGTCTGTACCGAGGTGACGCCGGTGGGCGGCGTGCCGGGCACCATGGTGAAATCCGGACTCGACCAGCTCGACTTGCTAGTCGACCTCGTGGCGCGCTTCAGGGAGGAGGCCTTGCCGTACGACCCGCCTTCGACCCGGGAGCAGGTGGAGACGACGGTGCGGCGCGACCTCGCGTCGCCAGACGGCGGGCTATGGCTCTGGGAGCACGATGGGCGCGTCGTAAGCCTGGCCGGCGCGCGCGGCGTCACGCGGAACGGCATCCGCGTCGGGCCGGTCTACACGCCGCCCGAACTGCGCGGCCACGGCTACGCCAGCGCCCTCACGGCCTTCCTGACCAGCCACCTCCTGGCGAGCGGCCACCGGCACGTCACGCTCTTCACGAACCTGGCCAACCCGACGTCGAACGCCATCTACCAGCGCATCGGCTACGTGCCCGTAACGGACCGCGACGTGTACGAGTTCGGTCAGGCGGTCGGCTGAGCCCGTAGGAGCCGCTGGTCCTCGACCGCCTTGGCGAGGGCCGCCAGCATGGCCTGAGCCGACTTGGTCATCGTCTCGTTCGCGTCTACCGAGCCCGCCTCGTTGACTACGTTGGCGACGAACGGCACGTTCACGGCCTGCTGCAACACCCGCATCCCGAGGGCGGCGGTCACGGGCTGTAGGGCCACCATGGCGCGCGTGCCGGCCGACACGCCGCCGTACGTGAGGTACCCGAGCGGCTTGTCGCGCCATTCGACGTTCAGGTAGTCGATCGCGTTCTTCAGCCCAGCCGGGTACGAGTGGTTGTACTCGGGGGTGACGAACACGACCGCGCTGGCGTCCCCGACGCGCCGCGACCACGCCTTCGTGTGCTCGTGCTCGTAGCGCTGGAGCCGCGGGTGGTGCGGCTCGTCTAGCAATGGCAGGTACAGCTCCGCCAGTTCGACAACGTCGATGGCGAAGGCGCCCTGCTCCTCGGCGAGACCGCGTAGCCACGAGGCCAAGGCGGTGCTCTTGCGGACCGGACGCGTGCTGGCGCTGATGACCAGGAGGACGGGGCGGTCGCCGGAGGTCGGGGGCCGGCCATGCGATGGGGGAGGGGTAGTCGGCATCGGGCAACGCTATCTTGGCTTGGGGCGCCGCCATGTCGGTTGCGGCACCACGTCGCGCCGAGGGTGGGAGCGCGGGCTACGATGGGTGGGCATACCGTCGGCGCCGGGTTCGGCCCGCGCCTATCTCCAGGAGGACATCATGCCGGTGACCAAGGCAGACGCGAGTTGGAAGGGTTCACTCAAGGAAGGCCAGGGCAGCATGAGCCTGGCTAGCGGCGCCTACAGCGGGCCGTTCTCGTTCGTGTCGCGCTTCGAGAAGGGCGCGAGCTCAGAAACGGGCACCAACCCAGAGGAACTACTCGCCGCCGCGCACGCCGGATGCTTCTCGATGGCCCTCTCGGGCCGCCTGTCCGGCGCCGGGCACGTGCCCGACAGCATCGAGACCTCGGCCGCGATCACGATGGAGCGCATCGACGGCGCCATGACGGTGAGCAAGAGCCACCTCGTGACCAAGGTGAAGGTCGCCGGCCTAGACGAGGCGACCTTCCAGGAGCACGTGCGGGCCGCTGCCGATACGTGCCCCGTGTCGCGCGCGCTGGCGGGCGTAGCGATCACCGTCGAGGCGACCCTGGCCTGACGCCCGGCAGCGGTCCGGGTGCCTTCGTCGGCAGATGGTTCACGTACCAGACGCCGTAGATGGCTACCGCGGCGATGAGAAGGCCCACCCACGTGTTGCCGCGTTTCACCCCTACCAGCCAGGCGCTGAACGTCGAGAAGCCGACGATCATGGCGGAGGCGTACCACTTGACCCACTTGGGGATGCCCCTGCCCGCCCGGTAGTCCCTCACCAGCGGTCCGAAGACGCGGTGGTTGAGCACCCAGTTGTAGAACTTCGGGCTCGACTGGGCGAAGAACCATGTCGCTATCAGGAAGAACACGGTGCCTGGCATGCCAGGCACGATGTAGCCGACTATCCCCAGGCCCACCGACACGAGACCTGCCGCGACGAAGGCCGCCCGCAGGGCCGGGTTCTTGACGACGCGGAGTTCCGAGCTGTAGTCCACCCAGTCGGCGCGGACCGCCCGGCCAGAAGGCGGGGCCGGCGCAGGTTCGGACGCGCTCGCCACGGTGGTCGCGGGCTTCGTTGTCGAGGGATCGGTCGGCATTCTTCCCAGAGTGTACCTGTGCTCAACCGTCGGTGCCGACCGCCACCAACCCCGGCGCCAGCCGCGCGCGGCGAAGGCCGCGCAGCGAGTTGCCGACGTAGAACTCGGCGGCTTCCAGGTCGGCGAGGGTCAGCTCTCCGACCACGCAACTACCGGAGCCGAGGAGCTCGCCGCGCAACACGCCGGGTAAGGCGCCCGCGTCCACGGGCGGCGTGACGAGCACGCCGCCGCGCGGCATGAACACGTTGGAGATGGCGCCTTCCGCCACGGCGCCGCGCCGGTTGAGGAACACGACGTCGGCGAGCCCCAGCGCCTGCGCGCGCGCCGTGGCGAGGTCGTAGAGGGCTCGGGCCGTCGTCTTGTGGCGCCGGAGCGGGTCGCTCTCGTCCACCCGCTCGAAGGCCACGCCCACGGGTACGACCGCCTCGGCGGCGGCCGGGAGGGACGCGGTCGTCACGCTTGGCTCCCCGGCGCGGCCCAGGAGCAGGCGCACGCGCGCGGGCTCGGTGCTACCGATCACGGCGGCGCTTAGGGCTGCCCGGGCGACCGCGGCGGAGAACGGGATGCCGAGGTAGCCAGCGGCGCGGGCAAGGCGCGCCAGGTGGGCATCCAGCCGCACGAAGCCGCCCGCGCCTGGCTCCCAGCGCAGCGTCTCGAACGGTTCCGGTCCAGGTTCCCGCATGCCTGAGACCAGCCTATCCCGCCGGCGCGTCGTGCCCGAGGTGGTGCCGGACCGCCGCGTGGTGCGACAATGCCTCGCGTGAAACTCGCCTTGCTTCAGAAGCCCCCTCGCCGCACGCCCCCCTCCGCATGATCGAGGCCAGGGGGGTCAGGCCCCCGCCCAAGGCCCCCGACACGACGACACCCATCTCGCTCCGCCAGCAGTTCCGCGACCTGCGCGCGACCCTCGGGCTCGTCTTCGCGGCCAGCCGCGCCTCCATGGCGGGCCTGGTCGCCCTGAGCGTTGTGCAGGCGCTCATGCCCGCCGCGAACCTGTGGGTCGCCAAGCTCCTGCTCGACGCCGTGGCCTCCGCCATCGTCGGTGGGCTGGGTTCGCCGGGCGACGCGCTCGGCCGCATGCTCACCCTGCTGCTCATCCAGGTAGGCCTGACGGCGCTCACGAGCATGCTGGGCATCTTCCAGCGCTCCATCCAGGAGCTGCTGGGCGACTCCTTGCAGAACCGCATCAGCCGCCTGATCCTAGCCAAGGCGTCGCAGCTGGAGATGGCGCAGTTCGAGGACCCCAAGAGCTACGACGCCCTGCAGAACGCCTACCGGGAGGTCGGCTCGCGGCCGCTCGGCGTCTTCACCCAGGTCGTCTCGCTCGGGCAGGCGTTGCTGACCCTCGGCTCGGTCAGCGCCATCATGTTGCAGCTCGGCTGGGCGGTCGTGCCGCTGGTGCTCGTCGCCTCCGTGCCGAGCGTCATCTCCTCCTCGCGCTTCGGCACGGAGGGGTACCGCATGCTCAGGCGGTTCGCAGAGGACGCGCGGCGCCAGAACTACCTCGGCTCGCTCCTCACGAGCGACCAGGCCGTCAAGGAGATCAGGCTCTTCGACTTCGGCGGCTATCTCATGGAGCGTTGGCAGGAGTACTACCTCAAGTTCCGCGCCCAGCTCGTCTCCATGATCAGGCGGCGGAGCGGCTGGGGGTTGGCGACGTCGCTCTTCTCCACGGGCATGGTCGGCACGGCCACCTACCTGGTGTTGAGGCGGGCGGCGGCCGGCCTACTGACGGTCGGCGACTTCGGCATGTTCATCCAGGGCATCTCGCAGTTGCAGAGCCAGTTCGGCAACCTGCTCTCCGGCTTCAGCGGCATCTACCAGAACCTGCTCTACATGCGCAACCTCTTCGAGTTCCTCGAGCTCCCGACGAGCGGCGCCGAGGCGGGCGAGGAGTGGGTCGGTCCGATCGCCGAGATCGAGTTCCGCGACGTGAGCTTCCGCTACCCGCTCACGGAGAGCGACGTGCTTCACGGCGTGTCCTTCGTGGTGCGCAAGGGCGAGACGCTGGCGCTCGTCGGCGAGAACGGCGCCGGCAAGTCCACCATCGTGAAGCTCATGACGGCGCTCTACCGGCCGACGCGCGGGCAGATCCTCGTGAACGGCCAGGACTCCGCGCGCTTCAGCGCGGCCAGCCTGCGCGCAGAGATGAGCACGGTGTTCCAGGACTTCGGGCAGTACCAGATGACCGTGCGCGAGAACATCGCTATCGGCAAGGTGGCGCGCGGCATGCCGCGGGGCGGCGAGGCCGCGCCGGAGCTCGACGAGGCCGTGCGCACCGCGGGGGAGCGGGCCGGAGCCGACGGCTTCATCTCGAAACTCCCCGCCGGCTACGACAACATGCTCGGCCGTTGGTTCGAGGGCGGGAGGCAGCTTTCCGGAGGCCAGTGGCAGCGCATCGCCCTGGCGCGGCTCTACTACCGCGGCGGGTCGGTGCTGATCTTCGACGAGCCAACCAGCGCCCTCGACGCGGACGCGGAGTTCGAGGTCATCGAGACGCTGCGCGCTCAGGCACGCGGCCGCATCGCGGTCGTCGTATCGCACCGCTTCAGCACTGTCAGGCTCGCGGAGCGCATCATCGTCCTGACCGCCGGCCATATCACGGAGCGCGGCACGCACGAGGAGCTCATGCGGTTGGGCGGCACCTACGCGCGCATGTTCACGCGGCAGGCGCGGGGCTACCTGGACGGTTACGGCGACGCGGTCGAGGGGGGCGAGGCCGGCACGGGCGCCTGAGCGTGTCGCTCACGCCATTGGCCTGAGCATGCCATGTCGCTCACGCCTACGGTCTGAGCGTGTCGCATGAGCAGGAGCAGGCCGTTCCTTCACTAACCGGTGTCGTCAAGGCGGATGCCGTAGACGTCACTTGTCATGAGCCGATCACTGTCGTACTATTCAAGGCGTTCCGAGACAACCTGAAGGGTGTTTCAGGACAGGGTCCTCGGACCCGGAAATCGTGTGCCGTGCTCGGCGTCAAGCCAAGCTCGGCGGTAGGGAAAAGGTAAAATGGCAACAGGTAAGGTCAAGTGGTTCAGCAGCGAGAAGGGCTTCGGCTTCATCGAACAAGGCGGCGGCCAGCCGGACGTCTTCGTTCACTTCTCCGCCATCCAGGGTGCGGGCTTCCGCAACCTCAACGAAGGCGACGAAGTCTCCTTCGACGTCGAGCAGGGCAAGAAGGGCCTTCAGGCGGCCAACGTGGTCGTCACGGCCTCGACTGCCGGCGGTCGCTACTGAGCTGACAGCTCACTAGTCGAAGAACGGCGCCCGTGGAACCCCGTCCGCAAGGACGGCCCCACGGGCGCCGTCTTTTGGCTCGTCATCCACGGTTGGTTCGTCGTCCCCGAACCAACCGTGGTCGTCCACGGGCCACTGGCGGCGTCCGACCAGGCGCAGCCCTCCTGACTCCGCCGTATGCGCCTTCCGCTCAGTTCCAGCGCCTGCGGCGCCTGCGCACGTGCAGGCGGGGTTCGTCGCCGCCGGTGCGCACGCCCAGATAGAACTCCTGCACGTTCTCGTTGGCGCGCAGTTCCGCCGCCGTGCCCTCGAGCACGAAGCGGCCGCCTTCCAACACGTAGCCGTAATCCGCGATCGCCAGCGCCTGGTTGGCGTTCTGCTCGACCAGGAGGATGCCCATCCCCTCGCGGTTGATCTCGCGGATGACCCTGAAGATCTCCTCGACGAGCATGGGCGCGAGCCCAAGGCTCGGCTCGTCGAGCATCAGGAGCTTCGGGCGGCTCATGAGCGCCCTCGCGATGGCGAGCATCTGCTGCTCCCCGCCAGACAGCGTTCCGGAGTCCTGCTTGAGGCGCTCCGCCAGGCGCGGGAAGTACATGAACATGCGCTCGAGGTCGGCCGCGATCGCGGACCGGTCGCGCCTATGGAAGGCACCGAGCCGAAGGCTCTCGGCCACCGTCAGGTCGGGGAACATGCCCCGGTCCTCGACCACGTACGCGATCCCGGCCTGCGAGATGCGCTCGGTGTCGGCGCGCGTCACGTTCTTGCCCAGCGCCCAGACGGTGCCCTTGCGCGGCTCGTCCTCGACCAGGCCCATGATCGTCTTGAGCATGGTGCTCTTGCCAGCGCCGTTGGAGCCGAGCACTGCCACGCACGTGCCCGGCAGGATGCTGAGCGAGACGCCCTTGAGCACGCGCAGCTGCTTGTGGTAGCCGCTCTCGACGGTGCGCAGTTCCAGCAGCGCCGCGCCGGTCGTGGGATGGTCGCTCATCGCTGCGCCCCCGCGCCGGCCGACTCGGGCGCCAGGCGCGTGCCGCCGAGGTAGGCGCGCACCACGGCCGGGTCGTCCTGGACGGAGCTCGGGCTGCCGTCGGCGATCTTCACCCCGTGGTCGAGGACCACGACGCGGTCGGCCAGCCGGCTGACGACGCGCAGGTCGTGCTCCACGACCAACATCGTGAGGTCGAGCTCGCGCCTGAGCTTGAGGAGGGTGACCATCATGTCGTCCTTCTCCTCGACCGTCATGCCGGCGGCAGGCTCATCGAGTAGCAGGAGCGTGGGTTCGGCCGCCAGCGCGCGCGCGACCTCGATGAGCTTCTGGACCCCGTACGGCAGGGCGCCAACGCGCTGGTCGCGGTACGCCTGCAGGTCGAGGAGGTCCATCAGCTCCTCGGCGCGGCGCCGTTGGGCGACCTCGTCGCGCACCCAGGCGCGAGTGGAGAGCATGGCGGAGAACACGTTGGACTTCACGTGCAGGTGCCGTCCGAGGAGGAGGTTGTCGAGGCAGGTGAGGGTCTTGAACAGCTCGATGTTCTGAAAAGAGCGCCCGATGCCGAGGCGGGCGACCATGTGGGGCGCGTTCCCCGTGATGTCGGTGCCGCGCCACATGACCTTGCCTGAGCGCGGCCGGTAGAAGCCGCATATGACGTTGAAGAGACTGGTCTTACCCGCGCCGTTCGGACCGATGAGGGCAACCACCTCGCCGGGGGCTATCCCCAGCGAGACGTCTGACAGCGCGGTGAGCCCCCGGAAGGAGAGCGAGACGTTCTCGAGGGCCAACAGATGGTCGGTCATGTCGATGAGATGGGGTGTGGGGCGCGGTTGCGCGCCCCACACCGAGCGGTTCTGTTACAGCGAGAGCCAGTCGGAGACGGGCCGCAGGCCCTGCGGGGTCACCTGCAGGAGCATCACGGAGTTGTTCCCCTGGCTGCCGTCCTTGAACGACAGGTTGTTGTAGAGGCCGGTCGTGTACCCGTCGATGCTGTGCAGAGCTTCCTTGAAGGACTCGCGCGTCAGGTCGCGGCCGGCCGCCTGGAGCGCCAACACGGCGGGTTCGGCGAACGCGATGCCGGCGAGCGCCCGGAACGGGTCGCGGGCGATCTCGGGGGCGTAGGCCACGATGACGTCGCGGTAGAGCTGGTCTGCGATCGGGTCGCCGTTGCCCTCGCCGACGATGACGCTCGGCAACCTCAGGAACACGGAGAAGAGCGCGCCCTGCATGGCGGGGTTGGCCATGAGCGCCGGGTCGAGGAGCGTGACGGACGCGAGCATCTGCGGGGCGTAGTCGAGGCGCTGGAACTCGCCCACCAGCGTGGCGGCGGCGCTCGGGTCGGAGAACATGAGCACGGTGTCGGCGCCGGAGCCGCGCAGGCGCAGCGCCTGCACGCCCTGGTTCGTCGTGCCGCGCTCGTAGCTCACGCGGTCGCCGATGGTGACGTCGTAGCCCGCCGCCTGGAGCCGCGCGACCTCGGCCTCGAGGCCGCGGAGGCCTTCCTCGCCGTAGCCGTCGTTCTGGTAGAAGATGGCGATGTTCTTGCTGCCGAGGGTCTCGACGGCGTGGCGCGTCATGAGCGTTGCCTCGACGACGTAGTCCGTGAACGACGTGAAGATGAGGCCGTCGGACTCGTCCGTGAAGACGACCGCGCCGGTCGCCGGTCCGACCCACGGAACGCCGGCGCGCTTGATGAGCGGCATGGCGGCCTGGCCGTTGGCCGTGCCGACGCCGGCCACGAACGCGAACACGTTGTCGCGGTCGATGAGCTCGCGCACGGCGCCGACCGTGCGGGCGGGGTCGTAACCGTCGTCACGCGTGCTGAGCACGAGCTTGCGGCCGTTGATGCCGCCTTGGTCGTTGAGGTAACGGAAGTACGCGTCTATGGCGATGTTGACGGTGCCCCACGCGGCGGCCGGGCCCGACTGCGGGCCCCAGCTCCCGAAGAGGACCTCCGTGTCGGTGACGCCGGGGTCGGCCGCCTGGGCGAACGCCAGGACGGCGCCGAGCGTGACTAAGGCTAGAAGCCGCTTCATGTTGCTCCTTTCGTGTCCCCTCCAGGGGGTGGTGCAGTGGTCTCTGACGCTTCTCAACGTATCACGCGGCCTAGCGGCGGCGTTGCGGGCCGCCGAGCGGTTCGTGCAACGCCGCAGGCGACCTTGTCGCGCGAGCGCTCGCGTTGGGAGGCCGCATCGCCCGGCGGCTCAGACGCGCTTCACGTCCGCCCTGCCGAGCAGCCCGTGCGGCTTCAGCACCAGGACGAGCACCACGACCAGGAACGCGAACGACGCCTTGAACTCGAGGGAGACGTACAGTCCGACGAGCAGCTCGAGGACCCCGAGGATGTAGGCGCCCAGCACGGCGCCTGGCAGCGAGTTCATTCCTCCGATGACGGCCGCGACGAACCCCTTGCTCAAGGGGTCGAGCATCATGTTGGGGTTGAGAAGCGTGGTGGGGGCGAAGAGAAGCGCTGCCGCCGCCGCGAGGATGGCGGCCGCCGCCCAGGTGGCCATGAGCACCGTGCGCACCGGCAGGCCCATCGCCTCCGCCACGTCCTCGCGCTGCGCGACCGCCCGCATGGCGACCCCGAGCTTCGTGAACGACAGGAGCGCCCAGAGCGCCAGCATCAGGACGACGCCCAGCAGCGAGGTCACGATGGAGACGAGGCTCAACGAGACGCCGCCGAACCGGATGATCCGGTCGGCCACGATGGTCGGAACGAGCTTGTTGTCGGTGCCGAACACGAGGGCGTCGAGGCCGCCGAGGGCCAGGGCGAGGCCGAGGGTGAGGATGAGCAGACCGAGCTCCGTCTGGTTCTTGGCCGGTCGCACGAGGAGCAGGTAGACGAGCATGCCTATGACCGCGGCGGCCGCCAGGGCGAGCAGGAAGACGACCCCGAACGGCAGGTGGAGCTGCGTGAGGAGCGTGTAGGCCACGAACGTGCCCGCCACCCCGAGGTCGCCGTGCGCGAAGTTGAGGATGCGCGTCGTGCGGTACAGGAG
>JBDZVI010000056.1:0-20707 GCA_040255585.1 Deinococcaceae bacterium | reverse complement strand
TCTCCGCCGTGCGTCTGCTCATCGACGGCACGCCGGCGACCGTCTTCTCGGCCGACGGCTTGCTCGTCGATGAGCCGTGGTTGAGGGAGGGTCGGCCCGACCTGCCGACCTGGTGACGCTGGTCGGTCGTGCGACCGCCCCGCTGACGTCGCGGCGGATGGCCACGCCGCCCCCGGCCGCGGCGGCGCGGCGAGTGGACGTAAGGCGGCTGGGCTTCGAAGGAGAGTGCTGGTGCGCCCGACAGGATTCGAACCTGTGGCCTTTCGCTCCGGAGGCGAACGCTCTATCCGACTGAGCTACGGGCGCTTGGCAAGCGGCGCTCGCACCAAGGCGAGCGACGGCGAGGCACCGAGCAATATAGCATCGAGGCGGCGCTCGCGCGCATCGGAGGCCCGACACCCTCTCGCGACGGTGGGAGGCCGGCGTACGGCTCGGCCGCGCTCACCGGCCGTTCTGTTACACTCCGGGGCGTGCTTCCCGCCAGGGGCGGGACCGTACCGGGCGCCTTAAGCGGCGCGCCGTACCGGGAGGAAGTCGACCACAATGAAGATGAGCAAACGTACGTCAACCATCATCCTGTGGGCCGTGTCGATCGGCCTTCTCGCAGGCATGGTGCTCACGTTCACCCCTGGGTTGGGCCTTACGGGCGGCGGCAGCGTGAGCCGCGGCGACGCGCAGATCGTCATCAACGGCCAGACCCTGTTCGATCTGGACATCCAGCAGCTGCGCAACAACGCTCTCTTCAACACCGTCACGGACGGAGAGGTCGGCCAGGACCTCCAGCGTCTGCTCGCAGACGAGATCATCAGGAACACCGTCCTGGACCAGGCCGCCTCTCGCATCAACATCAGCGGCGGTCAGGTCCGTAGCGCGGTCAGCGACTTCCGCAAGGACCGCGGAGTCGACGGGGCGCGCAACGACCAGGCCTACCTGCAGTTGATCGGCAGCGCCGGCTACACGGACCAGTCGTTCCGCGACTACCTCAGGGACCAGCTGCGCCTGCAGGAGTGGGAGAACCGCCTCGTCAACGCGGTGACGGTCACGGACGCCGAGGTCGACGCCTTCTTCGAGTCGCACCGTGCCTCCTACCAGTCCGAGGAGAAGGTCCTCGCACGGCAGATCGTCGTGGCCGACCAGGCGACGGCGGAGAGCCTGCGGCGCCAGGCCATCGCCGGCGGCGACTTCGCGACGCTCGCGCGCGACAACAGCCTGGAGCTCGCCGACCGCGACGGGGCCGTCGGCGCCTCCGCCGGCGAGACCGCGCCCCGGCCGGTCGGACGCCCGGCCCTGCCCACCGTCGTCGCGAACGCCGCCTTCTCGCTGCGTGGCGCCGGCCTCACGGACGTGATCGCGTTCAACGACCGGTACTACATCGTTCAAGTGGAGGGTTACGAGCCCGCCGCCGATCTGCCGTTCGACGAGGTCAAGGACACGGTCTCTGCCGATGCGCTCGATGCGAAGAAGTCCGGCGTCGTAGAGGCCGAGTTGGAGCGGCTGCGCGCCGAGGCCCAGGTCTCGTTCCCGGCCACCAGCACCCTCAGGTTCGACAACCCGGTGCTCGCCAAGGTCGGCGACCACGAGATCAAGGCGGTCGACCTCGACCGGGCGCTCTACACGAACACCCAGATCCAGCAGGCGCTGTCGCCCTCCACCGCCGACCTCATCGTCGGGCTCTTCAAGCCCACGGTCCTCAACCAGTTGATCGACACGGAGGTCGCCTACCAGGGCGCCAAGACGTTGGATGTTCCGCTCGTCGGCACCCGTACGGGCATCGCGCAGGCCGCTCTCAACTATGTCGGCCGTGACGCCGTCGCGACGCCAGACGAGATCCAGACCTACTACGCGGACAACCAGGCGATGTACACGTTCGGCGCCGAGGCAACGGTGACCAAGGTCGAGTTCGCCGATGCGGACGTGGCCGCCGCGTTCCGCGTTGCCCTGCTGGGCGGCGACACCGTCGCCGCCGCGGCCGAGACGGCCGGCGGCACCGTGACCGAGCTGGGGCGCGTGAAGCCGGGCGACCTGGCCACGGAGCTCGACACGGCGCTCTTCGGGACGGACGCGTTCGACGCGCTGCCTGGCGGCGTCCTCTCGGTGAGCGACGTCCTCGTGATCGAGCAGCCCGCCCCGGCTCCCGATGCGGCGGCCGACCAGCCCGTTTCCGCCGACGAGGACTTGGCCGGCGACGGCGCCGACGCCGCCCCGGCTCAGGCCACCATCGACACCTACGTCGTGCTCATCGCCGACCGCGTCGCGCCGCGCGTGAGGCCGCTGGACGACGTCTACGCCCAGGTCGAGCAGGCGGTCTTGGCTCAGAAGCGCCAGGCGGCCCGCACGGCGTGGCTCTCAGACCAGCGCGCCGCGGCCGAGATCGTAGAGACCTCGGTGCCGGACCTCGTGCTGCCCACCGATACCGTCCAGGGCTCAGACGCCACGGCCACACCCGAGGGGGTCGGCGGCGAGGCGCCAGCCGAAGAGACTCCGGCCACCGACGAGGCCCCCGCTACCGACGAGGCTCCCGCCGGCGATGAGGCTCCGGCGCCCGACGCCAACAACTGAACCTAGTCGCACCACCTGGCGCGGGCGGCTGGAGGTCATGGCCGCCCGCGCCCGTTCTGGAAGGGAGCCAGGGTGAGCACCCAGTCGAGAGAAGGACGCAGCCGCATAGAATGCGGGCGCATAGAACGCGGGCGCGCAGAATGCGGGCGCGCGCTCATCAGCGTCTACGACAAGCGCGGCCTTGAAGAGTTCGCCCGCGGCCTCGTCGAGCTCGGTTTCGAGCTCGTCAGCACCGGGCGCACACTCGCCGCGCTCACAGGATGGGGCATACCGGCGGTGGCCGTCAGCGACGTCACCGGCTTCCCCGAGATCCTTGACGGTCGCGTGAAGACGCTGCACCCGAAGGTCCATGGGGGCATCCTCGCGCGCCGCGAACCGGCCCACCTGAGTGAGCTCGCCGCTCACGACATCGTCCCGGTGGAAGTAGTCGTCTCCAACCTCTATCCGTTCCGGGAGACTGTCGCCGACCCCGGCGTGAGCGAGGCGCAGGCCATGGAACAGGTCGACATCGGCGGTCCCGCCATGCTCCGCGCCGCCGCCAAGAACCATCCGGGTGTCGTCGTGGTCGTAAGGCCCGAGGATTACGGCTCCACCCTGGCGGCGTTGCGGAGGGGCATCACGGCAGAGGAGCGCCGCGAGCTTGCGCGCGAGGCCTTCGCTCACACCGCCGCCTACGACGCCGCCATCGTCGAGTACCTGAGCAGGGGCGAGGAGTTGCCGCGCCATCTGGACGTCGCGCTTGAACGTGCCGAGATCTTGCGCTACGGCGAGAACCCCCACCAGCAGGGTGCGCGCTACCGGGAGGTCGGCAAGCGCTCGCTCTGGGACGCCGCCGAGCAGCACTCCGGGCTCGCGCTCTCCTACCTGAACCTCTTCGACGCGGAGGCCGCCTGGCGCCTAGCGCACGAGCTCGTCGGCGCCGCGGCGCTGCAGGGCTCACCAGGTCCGAACCGGGCCGCCTGCGTGATCGTCAAGCACGCCAACCCGTGCGGCGCGGCTTGGGGCGCCGACCTGGCGGACGCCTACACGAAGGCGTTCGACGCCGACCCGAAGTCCGCCTTCGGCGGGGTCGTGGCCTTGCCTGGTCACGTCGACCTGGCCCTGGCCGAGCTCATCGTGGCGCGGCCTAAGGCCGACGTGCTCATGGCCTCCGGCTTCGCGCCCGAGGCCCTCGAGCTCCTGGCCCGGAAGCGCAAGAACACACGCGTGCTCACGCTGCCGCCACCTGGCCCCGCCGGTCTGCAGTTGCGGAGGCTCGACGGCGGCTTCCTCGTGCAACACGCCGATGCCGTGAGCCTGAGCCGCGACGGTTGGCGCGTCGTCACCACGCGGCAGCCGAGCGAGGCGCAGTGGGCGGACGCCATGCTGGCGCAACTCGTCTGCGCCGCCACGTCCTCCAACGCCATCGTGCTCGTGGCCGACGGCGTCGCGGTCGGGGTCGGCGCCGGGCAGCAGAGCAGGGTCGACGCGGTCGAGATCGCCGTGCGCAAGGCGGGCGGGCGGGCCACCGGCGGCGTTTGCGCCTCCGACGCGTTCTTCCCGTTCCGAGACGGTGTCGACGCGGCCGCCGCCTCGGGGGTCGGGGTGGTCTTGCACCCGGGCGGGTCGATCGCGGACGACGCGATCGTGGCCGCCGCCGACGAGCTCGGCCTCGCGATGGTGCTCACGGGGGAGCGGCACTTCAGACACTGAAGCGCTCCTTGCGGCCGCGGGACGGTGCTGCCGGTCTTGCGCAGCGTGCTGGACGAGGTCCGGCTTGCGCTACCTCGCATACAAGATGTTGTAGGCTGGCGGTCGGACATCCCACCGGCTAGTAGTTCCTGAGCGTCAGCTGCCCTTGAAGGGGTCGGTCACCGGTGGTAACCTGCGCTTCGCGCTACTCGACGTGGCGACGGAGGTGGGCACTCGAAACGACGCCCCGGCCCCGCGCCTTGCGCTCGTCCGAAGTGAGATGGAGCACACTTACGGCAGAGAGTGTTTCCGGCGCCAGACGACAGCAGTTGTATGCGCTAGGCTGACGACTACCAGTTCTTGTATCTGAGAAATGTCCGTATCGAACACTCGCCCGACACCGTCGCCCCATTAGCTCGCCACCGCGGGGTGAACACCACGACCAACGATAGGCGGCTACGGCCAAGGTGCCATAGCCGACCGGGAGGAACACCATGACCGACCACACGTCATCCGACCACGCCGCCGGCAACGCGGGCTTCGACCCGCATGCCGTGGCCATCGCCAAGCGCCAGTACTTCCAGGCGGGCGAGGAGACGGTGGACGCCATGTTCCGCCGCGTGGCGAACTGGGTGGCGCGGCCGGAGCGGTCAGAGACTCGGGGCGACTACGCCGAGCGCTTCTACGAGCTGATGGCGAGCAAGAGCTTCTGCCCCGGCGGTCGGGTGCTGGCGGGCGCGGACACCCTCCACGGCAACGTTCTCAACTGCTTCGTTCAGGACGGCAGCCCGGAAGAGGTCGGCACCGACGCGTGGGCCTTGCATCTCGCGAGCAAGCTCGCCCTAGTCACCAAGGTTGGGGGCGGCAACGGCGTCAACCTCGACCCCATCGGTCAGAAGCGTCGTTTCGTCGGCGCCACCGGCCGGCTCTACCTCACCATCGACCGCTCGCATGCCGATTACCGGAAGGTCGCCACCGGCACCTTCCTCGACCTGGTCAGGGGCGAGATGGTGACGCGCGGCTACCGCGCCGGCACCTTCGTGGAGCGCGATCGCCTGCCGTCCGGTGCGCGAGTCCGCCTCGTGGGCGACTCGGTCGACGACATCTGGCAGGCCGCGGCCGATGCGGTCCTGGCCCTGCTGGCGGGCAACGATATCGTGATCGACCTCTCCGACCTGCGCGCCGAGGGCACCCCGGTCGCCGGTTCCGGTGGCTCGTCCAGCGGCCCGTCCTCGTTCGCGGTCGAGGTGTACGACAACTTCGCCGTGTGGGCGTCCCTCGGGGGCGCCACGTTCGCCGGGCCCGTCGCCACCCTGCGCTACGTGTTCGCGCCGACCTTGAGGGCGATCAGGCAGGGCGGCACGCGGCGCGGCGCCGGCATGGCCACCATCTCCATCACCCACCCGGATGTCGACGACTTCATCACGGCCAAGGACCTGGAACGCGAACGCGAAGAGGGCGACATCAGCACGTTCAACATCTCCGTGCTCGTCTCGGACGAGTTCATGAGGACCGCGAGCGGCGAGCTGGGGCGGGGCAAGCTCTGGGAGATAGCCCAGCACGCCTGGGGCACGGGTGAGCCCGGTCTCATCTACGTCGATCGCATCAACGCCCACAACCCCATGCGCGGCGTGTTGGGCGACATCAAGAGCACGAACCCGTGCGGCGAGATTCCCCTCTACCCGGGTGAGCCGTGCGACCTCGGCGCCCTCAACCTCGCCGCCTACGTCGCGACGCGCGACGTCGGGCTCACGGGCTACGACTTCGACCGGTTCGCCACCGACGTCGCCACGTGCGTGCGCTTCCTCGACAACGTCCTTGACGTCAACCGCTTCGCGCTCGAGGACAACCGCGAGATGAGCATGAAGCTCAGGCGGCTGGGGCTCGGCGTCATGGGCCTCGCCGACGCGCTCATCCTGATGGGCTACGGCTACGACTCGGAGGAAGGCCGCGACGCGGTTAGCGCCATCGTCGGCGCCATGCGCAACGCCGCCGCCAAGGCCTCGGAGGCCCTCGCCGCGGAGCGGGGCGCCTTCCCCTTCTTCGAGGAGAGCGACCTCGACACGCCTCGTCGCAACGTCGCCATCCTGACCGTCGCCCCGACCGGCACCACGAGCATGCTCATGGGCGTCTCGTCGGGCGTCGAACCCGTCTTCGCGCCGTTCATCTACCGCAAGATCGGCACGGAGTACCACGCCCTCATCCACCCCCTCTTCCAGGAACTCCTCGAGGAGCACGCGCCCCACCCCGACTACCGCAAGGGCGCCAAGTGGGATTGGGACAAGGTCGTGGCGGCCGTGCAGGCCAACCACGGCTCCGTGCGGGGCCTGCACTTCGTGCCGCAGAAGGTCCGCGACGTGCTGGCCTGCGCCCACGACATCAGCCCGTCCGACCACGTACGCATGCAGGGCGTCGTGCAGCGCGCCTTCGACGGCGGCGACCGCGTGGCCAACTCCATCTCCAAGACCATCAACCTCGCCAACTCGGCCACGGTCGCCGACGTCTTCGATGCCTATCGCCTGGCCTTCACCAGCGGCTGCAAGGGCATCACGGTCTACCGCGACGGCTCACGCGACTTCCAGGTCCTCTCGACCTCCACCGGCACCGCCAAGGACGATGCGAAGGGCAGTCAGGCGGCGAACGGCCTCGAGCATGACGACGGCTCGAACGACGTCGTCTCAGGCCTCCCGCTCACCGAGCAGCGCCCGGCGCAGTACGGCATGGCCGCGAGCGCCGAGCACGGCACTGCCGCGGTGGCGACGGCCGCCCGTGAGCCGCAGGCGCCTCAAGGCGCGCTCGCGGCTTCTCATGCGAGCGCGCACGGCCAACGGCCACGCGTCGAGCACCTCCCAGGCGAACCGCTCCTGGAGCGTCCGACGCGCCTCACCGGCTTCACCGATTCGGTCAAGCTCATGCTCCCCAACGGCGAGAAGCGCGGTTTCTACGTCACCGTCAACATGCAAGACGAGCTGCCAGCCGAGGTCTTCATCGTCTCAGGCAAGGCCGGCGACGAGGCGAACGCCGACAGCGAGGCGCTCGGCCGCGTCGTCTCGATCGCCTTGCAGTACGGCGTGCCGGCCGAGGCGCTCGTCAAGACGCTGCGCGGCATCAACGGCGGGATGTACGGCACCTACCACGGCCGCATGGTGGCCTCCAAGGCCGACCTGCTCGCCGTCGCGCTGGAGACCGTCGGGGTCAAGAACGTCCTCAACCACGGCAAGGCCTGCCCTGACTGCGGCGCCCCGCTACGCTTCGAGGAGGGCTGCTCGAAGTGCGAGAACTGCGGCTTCAGTAAGTGCGGGTGAGCCACAGCTAGGAGCGTCGTCGGGGCTATGCTGGCACCATGGTCAGGATCAAGCGGGTCTACGAACCCGCCGCCGACAGTGATGGCGCCAGGGTTCTCGTCGACCGCGTCTGGCCGCGCGGCGTCAGCAAGGAAGAGGCCGACATCGTCTGGTGGGCGAAAGACGTGGCCCCGAGCACCGAGCTACGCAAATGGTTCGGTCACGACCCCGCGCGCTGGACCGAGTTCCAGAAACGTTATCGCCAGGAACTCGTCGGCAACGCCGCGTTACAGAAGCTCGAGGGGATGGTCGTCAAGGGCGACGTGACGCTCGTCTACGGTGCCAAGGACGAGGAGCACAACCAGGCGCGCGTCCTACTGGAACTGCTCACCGATCGTCCCCGCTCCCCCCGATGACCCCGCGCGCCTTCCGGCTCTGGAGCTTCTCCAGGTTGACCCGCGCCACGTGCTCGAGGCTCACGCCAAGGTCGGCCGCCAGGTTGGCCACGTACCAGAGCACGTCGCCGAGTTCCTTGACCATCTTCTCGCGTTGCTCGTCGTTCAACGCGTCCCCCGGTCGGTAACCCTCGTCGCGCATGAACTTGCCGAGCTTCTCGGCCACCTCGCCGGCCTCGCCCGCGAGCTTGAGCACCGGGTACAGGACGCGTACGTCCGGCGAGTACAGCGCGGTGGACTTGGCACCCGTCTGATAAGCGTCTAGCGTCAGCGCTTCCGTCATGACCGGATGCTAACCGAATCCCGCTCCCCAGACGCGCCGGGCCGGCGAGAGCGTGCCAGACGCATGTTGCCAACTCCCGCGCCCCCTGGTACACTGCACTTCGCTTTCCGGTCCTGGCGGCCGAAGCGCGCGTTCGGCGGTAGCTCAGCGGCAGAGCGATCGGCTGTTAACCGATTGGTCGTAGGTTCAAATCCTACCCGCCGAGCCAGACGAGAAGCCCGACCCAGACGAGAGATCACGGGGTCGGGCTTCTTCGGTTCACGCGGCGGTAACGGCTCGTACCCCCGAAAAGTACCCCGCGCGGAGTTCGGAGCCCGTCGGCTCGGCGAGCGTGCTAACGTCCCCAACATGACCGCAGCGAGCGCCGCCACCTACACCTTCGAAGCCGCGCTGATCCGCCCCGAAGGGACCGGTACCTGGACCTACGTAGAGGTACCGCTCGACGTGAGCCGAGCGCTCGGCGCGCGGGGGCGCGTCGCCGTCGTCTGCACCGTCACGGGCGCCAGCGCTAGCGTCGAGTTCAAGGGTTCGCTGATGGCGCGGGGCGGAGGGCGGCACTTCCTCGTCGTCGCCAAGCCCATCCGCGACGAGGCCGGAGCGACGACCGGAGACGCCGTGACCGTCGCCGTTCGGCGGGACACGTCGGAGCGTGTCGTCGAGGTTCCGCAGGAGCTGGCCGCCGCGCTGGACGAGAACCCGGCCGCGCGCGACGTCTACGAAGGCTACTCGTACTCGCACCGCAAGGAGTACGCGACCTGGGTCGGCGAGGCGAAGAAGCCGGAGACGCGCGCAGCCCGCGCGGCCAAGGCCGTGGCGATGCTCGCGGAGGGAAAGAGGCTGAAGGCGTAACGGGTCCGCCCCGATACCACTCGACCCGCGGCTCCTCAGCCGACCGCCTGGCTGCGCTTGCGCGCGACGCCGAGCGGGTTGGAGACGGCGTGGCGCGCCTCGGCCCACGCGCGCTTGAGTTCGAGCTCCTCCGGGTCGAGCGCGGACTCGGAGGCCTCGGCGTAACGGGCCACCTCGTCGCTCTTGGCGTTGAGCACCGTGTTCAGGACGGCGTGCAGGGAAGCACGCACGGCCAGGCCCTCGCGCAGCATGTCCTGAAGCTCGAGGACGCGGTTGACGAGGTCCTCATGGCTCATGGCTTCGAGTTCCGCGCGGTTGCGCTGCATGGCAGGCATCGTACCGCGCCATAAAGGCCGGGTGGCCTACCGCGGTATCGTGTGCGGCATGTTCGAACCGATCACGTCCCTGACGGCAGCCGAGCTCGCTCGGCGTTACCGCGACGGCTCGCTCGACCCGGTCACCGTCACGGAGGCCTACCTGGCCGCCATCGAGGCCCACCCGGAAGGTGCCAAGGTCTACCGGGTCGTGACGGCCCAGCGGGCGCTCAAGCAGGCCAGGGCGGCCAAACGCCGCTTCGAGGAAGGGCTGCACGTGAGCCCCATGCAGGGCGTGCCCATCGCGATCAAGGACCTGATCGGCACGGCCGGCGACGTCACGGCGGCCGGCTCGAAGGTGCTGGCAGAACGCCCGGCCGAGGCCGAGGACGCGCCGGTGGCGGCCCGGCTCGACGCGGCCGGCGCCGTGTTCCTCGGCAAGACGAACATGACCGAGCTCGCCTACTCTGGTATCGGTACCAACCCGCACTACGGTACGCCCGGATGCGCGCTCGACCCGAGCCGCATCCCGGGAGGCTCGTCATCCGGCTCGGGTGTGGCGGTCGCGGCGCGCCTGGCGGCCGTGGCCCTCGGTTCAGACACGGGCGGCAGCGTGCGCATACCCGCCGCCGTCAACGGGATCGTCGGCCTGAAGGTGACGGACGGACGCATCCCGACCGACGGCTGCGCCGCACTCTCGACGACCCTCGATACCATCGGACCGTTGGCGCGCACGGCAGAGGACGCCTGGGCGCTCTACGTCGCGCTGACCGCCGAACCGCATCGTCCACTTGCTTCGGCGCCCCGCAGACTCACGTTCCTGGCTCCCACCACCCTGCTGGCCGACGACCTCGACGATGCGACGCGCAGCGGCCTCGAGGAGGGTCTCGCGCGGCTGGTGGACTTAGGGCACGAGGTGAGGCGCGAGCCGCTCCCAATCCTCCTAGAGGCGCCCGCCGCCTACGCGCGTTACGGCTCTTTCGCCAGCCATGAGGTGTGGGCGCTCTACAAGGAGCTCTTCGAGGGGCGCAGGGACGACTTCGACCCGCATGTCGCCGACCGCGTCTACCTGTACGCGGGCAAGCCGTCCTCCGACTACATCCGCCTCTGCTACGCGCGCGCGGACCTCCGCCGGCGCTTCTGGCCGTCGCTGCCCGGCGTCGACGCGCTCATAGGACCGACGATCCCGCACGTGCCGGTCGAGATCGCGGCGGTCCTCTCGGACGATGAGACCTACCATAGGGAGAACAACCGCATCCTGCGCAACACGGCGCCCTTCAACGTCCTTGGTAGCCCGGCTGTCAGCGTGCCCGTCGCCACCACCGGGTCCGGCCTGTCCATCGGGATGATGATCGTCACGCGCCCGCAGGAGGAGGAACTCGCGCTGAGCGTGGCCCGCGCCCTAGAGCTCACGGGCATCTGAGCGCGGAACGCCCCCCAGACGTCCGGAACATCCGTGACCGCGGCAGGGCCGGACTAGACGAGGGAGACAAGAGGGGCGGTAGCAGCGTTGGTGCACCGCGCGCCGACCTTATCGACGCTCAGGCGACGAGCAGGTAAAGGACGTCGGCGACGAGAGCGGGCGTGTCCGACCCCTCGACCTCGACGCGGCAGGCCAGCGTGGCGAGCATGCGCCCTTCGCCTTTCTGCTCCAACTTGGCCAACGTGGCCGTGGCACGAACGCGCGAGCCCACCGGCACAGGGGCAGGGAAGCGCAGCTTGTCCATCCCGTAGTTCACCACCAGGGAGAGCCCCTCGGGGAAGAGCCCCATGCCCGAGATCATGTCGACCAGCAGCGAGAGGGTCAGGTAGCCGTGCGCCACGGTCTTGCCGAACGGCCCGGCGGCGGCCCTCACGGGGTCGACGTGGATCCACTGGTGGTCGAGGGTCGCGTCCGCGAACGCGTTTATGCGGGCCTGATCGATAGTCAGGTAAGGCGAGGGTCCGAAAGACGAGCCTACGAGGCCCGCCAGTTCCGTCAACGAGGCTGCTGCCATGCCGTTCCTCCAGGCAAGATCCCGCGCAGGAGGGCAAGCATGCCTAGCGCGGCCAGGATGCCGCTAGCGTACTTGACGAGCACGTCCGTCACGATCACCTGGGTCATCCAGCCCGCGGTCGCGAACTCCTCGCCCCAGAACGCCAGGAGCGTGAAGAGGACCGTGTCGAGCGGGGCGCTGACGGCGTTGGAAGCCGCCACGCGCGCGAGCCATGGCCGGCGCAGTAGGCGCTGGTAGATCTCGGTGTCCGCCGTCTCGGCCACGACGATCGTCAGGAACGACACCGCCACATAGCGCATGGGCGTGCCGAGCGAGGCGGCCAGGGCGACGTTGGCGGTCGCGGCCACGAAGATCATGCCGTAGACGGCGCGACGCCCATGCTGATGGACGCGGTCGCGCTGCGTGAACGTGAGGCCGAAGAACAGGGTTCCGACGTTTACGAGGAAGAAGCTGCCGAGCGGTATGAACGAATCGAGCGTGAAGTTCGCGAGGAGGGTGGCGGCCACGTAGACGGTCGCCGCGGCGGCGAGGCTCGCGACCCGACCGTCGGGCGCCCGCAGCCGGAGCAGCCGCAGCGCTCCCAGGCCGACCAGGGCGCTGGCCGGCGCGAGCAGGTACTCCACGCGGCCGACGCCGGCTGCCGCGAGCGCCAGCGCGACCGCTCCGGCGCCTCCGAAGACGGAGGCCGTCACGACCCGCACGCGCCGCCGCTCGGCGGCGCCCCGCAAGTCTGTCAGGGCACCGATGAACAGTAGACCGAACAGCGCGACCGCCAGGACAGGGAGCCTGTCCGTCGGCGTCGGCCCGAACGTCGAGAACCAGGCCAGGGCCGATGGTCCGCCGCCGAGAGCGCAGGCGAGGACGGCGACCGTTAGTACGGAACGCCAGTAGGGGGTGCTTGGGTCGGGACGGGTCATGGTCGTGATAGCCCGCTCGTGGGGCGCCGCACACTGTAGCAACTGCGAGGCGGGCGTTGTCGCAACCCGTTTCCGCAGTACAGGGTCGCGGGGCGCGGTCCTGGTCGGTGCCGGCCGGGCCAAGGAAGAACCCACCCGCCCCATGTTGGGCAGGTGGGTTCCCGATCTCGTGCGAGATCGTGCTGGTCGGGGCGAGAGGATTTGAACCTCCGACCCCATCGTCCCGAACGATGTGCGCTACCAGGCTGCGCTACGCCCCGACGCAACTTGTGAGTGTACCGAGCCGCCCAGTATCGGTCAAGCACGGTGGACCCATCAGACGTGAATGAGCGTCACCGGGTGGTGTCGCCGGTCAAGCGCGGTGGGTGTCACACGCGGCTGCGGGGCGCGGGCGTACTGCGACCCAGTGACCTCCCGAGGCGGTGACTATCGCTCGTCCTCGAACCAACCCACCGCGTCGATCGCGCCCTGCGCGGCGTCCACCGGGAAGCCGCGCCGCGCCAGGAACGCGAACGCCTTGGCGCGCGCCTTCAGGGCGGCCAGCCGGTCCGTGGCGTCCGCCTCGGCCTGCCGGTAACGCCACGCGTTCTTGCGGAGCAGGGCCGTGGCGGCGGCGAGCTGGTCGTCGGGAGTGAGCTCGGCGAGGCGCGCCTCGGCGATCTCGGGAGCAACGCCCTTCTGCCTCAGCTCCTGCCTTAGCCCAAGGCGGCCCTTGGCCCCCGAGCGTGTGCTCACATACAGGTCGGCGTAGACGGCGTCGTTGACGAGTTCGAGCTCCATCAGTCGGGTGACGAGCGAGTCCGCGAGGTCTGGGTCCAGCCCGCGCCGCAGCAGCTTCCGCGTCAACTCGACCGTCGTGTACATGCGCCTACTGAGGAGGTCGAGGAGGTAGTCCCACGCGGTGTCGCGCGTGAGGGGCTTCGGTGGCCTACGCCCACCGCTTCTGTCGGCCTGCCCCTCGTTCATCAGCGGAGCACCGCCACGGGGTCGAGTCGCGCCGCCCGGCGGGCCGGTAGCAGGCCCGCCACCACGCTGGTAACCAGCGACACCGCGCACACCCATACGACGTCCAGGGCCTGGAACTGGATCGGGAGCTGGGTGATGAAGTACAGATCGCCCGGCAGGGGGTACGGCTGGAACTTGAAGTAGGCGGCGACGGCGAGCCCGAGGACGACGCCGAACACGGTGCCGAGCCCGCCAAGCGCGAACCCCTGGAGCGTGAACGTGCGGAGCACCTGGCCTTCAGAAGCGCCTAGCGCGCGCAGGATGGCTATGTCGGCCGTCTTCTCGTTGACCGTCAACACGAGCACGTTGGTGATACCGAACGCGGCGACGATCACGATGAGGAAGACGACGACCCCGATCACGGCCTTCTGCAGCCGCAGCTGGGAGATGAGGCTGGCGAAGAGGCTCTCCCAGCTTACGGGCCTGAGCGAGTACTTGTCGGCGAGGGTCAGCCCGACGCGGTGGGCGGCCGTGGGGTCGCTCAGGCGCAGGTGGTAGCCGCTGACGCGCCCCTCGGCGCCCAGGTAGGCCTGGAGGTTCGGCAGGGACATGTAAGCCGTCACGGCGTCGATGAGCTCGTTGCCCACCCTGAAGGTCCCTGCCACGATGAACTGCGCCGTGGCGCCTGAGATGTCGCGCAGCATCACCGTGTCACCGACGCTCACGCCGAGGGACTGCGCGAGCGTGGAGCCGAGCACGATCCCGCCAGCCTGCGCCAGGGCGGACCGCTGCTCGGAGAGGACGGGCAGGTCGAGTACGGCCGTCTCGAGGTCGGGGTCGATGCCGACGACCTGCGTGAAGCCCTGCCTGGCGCTCACGCCCAGCGCCTGGCTGGCGCGGCGCGCGATGAGGGCTTGGCCTGATAGGAACGGGGCGGCCGCGACCACGCCACGTTCGCCGGCCAAGGCCGACACCATGGCGGGGTCGTCCGCCAGGGTCTCGCCGGGGAGGTAGCTCTGCAGGGTGAGCATCGGGGTGGCGCGCAGCGTGCTCGAGACGAGCTCGTCGATGAACCCGTTGGTGAGGGATAGGGCGATGATGAGGACGGCCACGCCGATGGCGACGCCGGCCACGGTCAGGGCGGACTGCAGACCGCGCCTACGGACGTGCCGCCACGCCAAGTAGGGGACGAGCGAGCGCACGCCGCAGCTTAGCGCGAGGCCATGAGCACCGGCGTGGCCCGGAAGGTCGGAGCCGCGCCGGGCATGAACTCGTAACCGTTGCGGCCGTAGCGGATGAGCTCGACCTCGACCTTGCGGACTCCCCAGTTGACCGCCTGCGAGTAGCTCTCGAACCACACGTCTATCTGGTTCGTCTTGCGAGCGTGCATCGTGTCCTCGACGATGAAGAGATGGTCGCCGAGGAGCTGCTGGAAGGCCCCGGCGCCGCGGCCGGTGTGGTAGTTCCCGAGGTCGCGTATGCGTACGAGCGAGCCGTACGGCAACTCGCCTCCGAGCAGGTCCCGACTGACCGCCACGATGCCGAAAGCGGTGCGCGCGCCGGTGGAAGTGATGAACGGCGAGGCATCCGTCTGGCTCTCGTGAGAGTTGTAGCCGGTAGCGCGCAGTAAGAAGCGCGGGTTGGCGGTAGGCCCGAGTACGGGGGTCTGATCAGAGGCAGCTGGGCGATCGGCGCGGAGCTCGACGATGTTGGCGAACGGCGCCACCTCCAGCGCGACCGGGATGGGCGGTTCGGTGCGTGGTGCGCTGAAGGCGGTGATGAGCGCGGCAACCACGAGCCCGAGTGCTACGAGCTTGCCACTGATGTGCAGCGCCACGAAGCGGCACCTCCCAGTCCGCGCATGTTAGCAAACGGAATGTGAGAGTTCGCACACGGGACTCACAACCTTCGTGAAGGGTTATTAATAACCGTGCTTGGCGACTCCAGGACGACGCATCCGGGTCCGCCGGCTGGAGAAGGGCGCCTGTCGCGGCTTGGCTCGGGCGCCCTCGGGAGCTCATTGGCGCTCATGGCAACGCCCGTCTCATGAAACTACGCTGGAGGCGTGTAACGTGAGGAAGTTGTCAGTGGGTAGCCGGTACGCTGCTCATGACATGCGAAGGGCATGTAGGAAGGACTAGCACTACCTTGCCATTCATACCCGGGCTCCTCGCGACGCCTACCGTCATCGCCAACGCCCTGTTCAGCCTCGCCAAGGACGGCTCGCTGACCGTGAGGTCGCCGGATCGCATAGGCGTGGTGTCGCCGATGTTCAACGAGGAGGTGGGCGCCGCCGCCGCCCTCGCTTCGTTGCTCGGCCAGAGCGTGCCGTTCGACGCGCTGACGGTGAGCGTGAACGGGGGCGCCGACGATACGTCGACGGTCGTCAAACGGACCCTGTCAGACGCGGGCTATCGCTGCGTCGCCAAAGGACCGGTGGCCGACGCCCCGGCGACCTTCGAGCGGTGGCTCAAGGCCGGCGGACCGAGCGTCACCGTTGTCGAGCACTCCCACCCGATCTCCAAGTCCGACAGCATCAACGTCGTGCTGGACGGCGGTCTGCTCAGCGCGGAGCGCGTCCTCGTCGTCGATGGCGACACTGTCCTCGAAGAGCATTTCGTAGCCAACCTGAGGGACCACTTCTACCGCCTGCGCCGCGTCGGTTACGGCAAGAAGCTGCGTTACGTCTTGGAGGATTACGCCATCCAGTCCGGCGCCGTGATGTCGGCCCACCCGGGCCAAGGCAAGCCCGTGGCGGGGTTCATCTCGCGCGCGCGCTCGGCGGAGTACGCCATCGCGGCCGTCCTGCGCACCGGTCAAGCGGCGCGCTTCGGGGAAGGGGTGGTGTTCGGGCGCTCGCGCCTCTACACGGTCGTCGGTTGCGGGTTCGTCGCCAGGCGCGAGTGCTTCCCCATGCCTTCCGACACGCTGACCGAAGACCACGACTTCACGCTCGCCGTTCAGAACGGCCCCGCGAGCGAGGAGCGCCTCACGGCTGCCGAACTCGATGCCAGAGGCTTCCGCGTCGTCGTAGATGGGGAGGAGGTGGAGCTAACCAAGCTGGTCGGTGACGCTCCGCTCGTCCTGCACCACGGCAGCAATGCCCGCTTCATCACGTCCGCTCTCATGTACACGGACGATCCGCCCAGCTTGCCGGGCTACCTGCGTCAGATCGAGCGCTGGAACGGCGGCGGTATCGAGAACGGCCTCAAGCGCCTCCGGCGCACGGAGTGGCGGGGGTTGCAGGCCAACGTGCGCTTCACCGTACTGGCGGCGCACTTCGAGAACCTGTTCGGTCTGGCGCTGCTGCTGCTCATGCTCCCGCTGGCGGCCGGCCTCAACTACGCGCTGCCCGGGCACGGCACGCCGCTCAAGGCGCTCGGTATCTGGGCGGCCATCGACCTGGCCGCCACTCTCGTCCTCGCCACTTGGGGCTTCGCTCGCGTCTGGCGCGCCCAAGGTCTGCGCGGCTTCGGGTTGCTCTCCAAGGTGCTGCGGGAGACGGCTACGTCCGTGGTACCCCTCTCGCTGTTGCGCCCCTTCAACGCGGTCACGTTCCTGACCGGGGCCGCCAGGGCGGTACCGCGTTTCGCCAGGCGTCGCGACGTCGATCCGCGCGCCACCATCACGTGGGACCGGCCGCGGTCCCGCACCTCGAAGCGCTCGCAGCTCCGGTACGTCGGCGCCACCACGGGCATGGTGCTGTCCGTCGCCACGGTGTTCTCGGGCGCCGCCGTGCTCGCCTCCGCCACGCGCCCCGGCTACCGCGACGCCTGGCGCCTCATCAACGAGTCGGTGAGGGTGTCGCAGGACGACCACATGGCGCTGCCGCTGTCCCTCACCGATCGCGGCCTGCTCGACGCGTTCGTGGACGCCGGCTTCTCTCGTCCGGCCCAGCCCGGCGAGGCGGCGGGTGGGGCTGACGGTGGGGCGGGCGCCGAGGCGGAAGACGCTCGGGTGGACGCCGCGGCGCCCAAGGGCGCCTCCCAGCTGTCCGATGCGCTTGGTCGGACGGACGGCTCCGAGTCGGCTGGCACGCCAGCCGGAGACGCCGACCATGGCGTGCCGGTCGACCTAGCCGACTCGCCGCTCGCGCGGCTCGGCCTCCACGTCATGGCCTCGAACGAAGGCAAGGGGCGTGTCTCGACCTACTGCTCCGTCTCAGACGTGCTGCGCCCTGCCACCAAGCGCCACTATCTCGAGGGATCGGTCGGCGCATACCAACCGCTGTCTCCGTGGGGCTTGCTGGTGCTCGCGCGGCTGGCGCCGCTCGTTGCGAACATCGAGGAGGCCTCCACGGCGTACGACGTGCCGCCCGACCTCCTCCTGCGCATCCTCATCAACGAGTCCTACCTTGACCCGCTGGCGGTCGGCCCGACCGGCGACCTCGGCCTCTCCCAGGTCACGAGCGACGCCCTGACGTTGCTGCGCGCGATATCCACCGACGACCTGTCGCCTTACGCCAACCAGCGGTTCTTCGCAGGCGACTTCTCCGTCTTCGACCCCGACTTCTCCGTCTGCGCCGGGGCCGCCAAGCTGGCGTGGGCCAGGGCGCAGCCGGGCGGCGAAGACGAGCAGTTCGCCTACGCTCGCTACATCAACCCGTTGGAGGGGGTCGTGAGAGGGAAGATCAGCCCGGTCCACGCCAACCTCGTGAAGGCGATCGAAGAGCTCAAGCCGCTGGCCGACGCCCTCCAGGCGACCGTGGCCGCCTATCGCGCCGACCCGGCATCGGTCACCGACAAGGAGCGGGCGTTGCTCGGGGTCACCAACCTGGTCGCCGAAGGCAGGTTGACCGTGGCCCAGGCCTACTTCGTCACCGCGGAGTTGGTCCAGAGCTTCGGTATCGACGACAAGCCGTTGTACGACGACATCCGTCAGCGCCTGTACGGCAGCACCGACGCCGTCCCGGCGGCCGGGAACCCGAACCAGGGCTAGGCTTTCGCTAGGCGGGCCGGGCCGTAGTGGGGCTCAGGGGCCTGTCACGAGCCTGGCCAAGGTGCCCTCGATGCCGAGGATCAGCACCTCGCCTGCTGGACCGGGAACGATGGCCGAGACGGGTAGCCCGGTCACTAGGAGGAGCTCGACGGCGCCCGTGGAGCGGTCGAGCGACCAGAGGCGGCCGGAGACGAAGTCACCGAACAGGTACTTGCCGAGTAGATCGGGGAGGGCGGCGTCGTGGGCCTCGAAGCCGCCGGTCACCGACAGGCCGCCGGCGGGGTCTACGCGTAGATGGCCGTAGTAGGCGGCCGGTCCGATGAGATCGAGCTCTTCGCAGTCCGGAGCTATCAGGCCGCCGGTGTCCGGGTACTCGAAGCAGTACGGGCCTTCCACGTACGGCCAGCCGTAGTTGCCTCCGCGGAGCACGACGTCGATCTCCTCCCACGTGTCTTCGCCGACGTCGGCGAGCAGGAGCGCGCCGTCGCTCGGGGCGAAGCTGAACTTCCAGGGGTTGCGGAAGCCGAACGCGTAGATCTCGCCGAGCGCCCCGTCCGCCTCCTCGGAGGCGAAAGGGTTGTCGGACGGGACCAGGTAAGGCGCGCCGCCGCCCGCCGGGAACGGGTCGATGCGCAAGACCTTGCCGTGCAGCGACGAGAGGTCTTGGGCGGGCACCGGGCGCTCGTGGAAGAACTCGACCTCGCGCTGCCCCTCGCCGACCGAGACGTACAGCATGCCGTCCGGACCGAACGCGACCTGTCCGCCGTGGTGGAACGGCTCGCGCATCGGAAGACGGAGCAACACCGTCTCCTGGGCGGCGTCCGCGCCGCTCACATCCTCGTAGAGCGGGTAGGCGGCTACCACGAGGTCGTCGGTCCCCGTCTCCGTGAAGGCCGCGACGATATGCCTGGTGTTGCCCCGCGCCGCGGCCCGCTCGGCCGGCTCGAGCGCCACGGTGAAGAGCCCCTGCTCGCCCAGCAGACCGGTTACGCGCCCGCCCAATGACAGGAACGGCTTCTCCGCCAACGCGCCGTCGGAGTAGCGCCACACCGCGCCGTCGAGCGCGACGACGAGGAGGTCGCCCGTGTCGTCAAGCGGGATGGCGTCCACCGGCACGGGGAGCCCCTTGGCGAGCGTCTCGAGGCCGTAGGCGACGGCGCTCATGGGGTGGGGCGGAGCGGCGGCGGGTTGCGCGGTTGTAACCCCAGCCAGACAGCACGCCGTGGCGGCGAGCAGCCGAACGAGGCGGCGTAGGTCGAGGTCCGGATGGGTGCGTTCGCCGGCGCGGATCGAAGGGGAAGCGAGAGCGGGGCGCGACATCAAGAAGCGATGCTACGCCTACCGACCCCTCGGATGGTGTTAGGGCTCGTGAGTAGTGAGGGAGGTGGCCCGGCGGGCAGTAGGCGTGGTGTCCGCTCGCGCGGTCCTGCGACCGGTGTCCGGAGCGCGTACGCCTCCTGCGGCGCGCGCGGCGCTGCCACCGCTAGTGCCGGCCTCGGTCGCAGCGCGTGCTGGCACCGAAGCGGTCAAGGCCCGCGACGCCTGCGCGGGCGCCTCTGCCGCTTCGTCGGGCCGGCTCTGGAAGTAGGAGCGGAAGGCCTGCAAGGAACGGAGAGAACTCTCGATGCGCCAGTCCGCCTCCTTGTCCTCGTTGAACCACACGATGGCCTCGACCCGCGGGAACGCGGTGGAGTTCAGCATGTCGTCTACCCACGCGGCCTTGTCGCCGCCCTCCTCCGCCGAAGCCACCTCGGCCAACCAGAGGGGCTGGTCGCCAAGGCGCGTGATACGCGTGTAGCCGTCCTCGAAAACGTCCTCGTAGCTACGCCAGCCGATGGCGGGCTTGGTGTCGCCCCAGTTGTAGCCGTCGAGACCGAGTACGTCGACGTAGTCGTCGCCGGGGTAGTAGCGCTCCATGGCGTTCTCGGGAGTGCGCGGCTCGTCGGTGACGTTGGGGCTGAAGACCCAGCGGACGTTGGACGCGCCTTCGGCGCCGAAGAGGTCGACGATGTGGCGCCAGGCGCGCTTGAGCCCTTCAGGATCGCCGCTCCAGGGCGTCCAATCGCCGTTCATCTCGGGGAAGATGCGTACGTAGACCGTGCCGGCCGCCGCACGCACGCCGTGCGCCCACTCCTTGATGTACGCGTCGTAGACGCCGGCTGCGATGTCCGCCATCGACTCCTCGTGCGCCTGCCACGTGATCAGCGGTATCCGGCCGGCGGCCAGCACGTCATCGACGGGCACGGGGTCGTAGCCGTAGTCCCATGACGTGTACCAGTGGGCCAAGCCGAAGGCGCCGCCGACGCGACCCTCCAACTCGCGCAGGGGGGCAAGGTCGTTCCATACGCCGGCGGGGACGAAGGCACCGAGCAGGGGAGGGGCGACCCTCGTGGGCAGATCGGCGCTCGTCCGCGGTTCGGAGCAGGCGCCCAGGACGAGTGCGAGGACGGTAACGAGCAGCGCCAAGGCCAGCCCGGCTGACGGCTGGTGGGCAG
>JBDZVI010000137.1:0-3794 GCA_040255585.1 Deinococcaceae bacterium | reverse complement strand
GCTCTACCGCTTGCGTCCGGGGCCTCTCAGGGAACTGAACGACTGGCTCGAGCCGTACCGGGTGGAGTGGACGCAGCGGCTGGGCGCCCTCGAACAACACCTGGAGCGCACCGCCCCCCGGAAGAAGGAGACGCCATGAACCCGAAACACCGCGCCACGCTCGAACGCACGCCGGAGGGCGGCTTGATCAGCTTTGATCGTCTGCTCGCCTACCCCATCGATGAGGTCTGGTCCGCGCTCACGGAGCCCGAGCGCCTCGCTGACTGGTGGGCGCCTTTCGCCGCTGCCATCACGATCGACCTACGGGAGGGCGGCTCCCTCTCCTTCGATTGGCTAGAACACGACATCCCGAGGTTCGAGTTCACGATCCTGCGCTTCGAGCCGCCGACGCTGCTCGAGCACACGCACACTGGCCCCGGCTCCTGGATGCGGTGGGAGCTGGAGCCCACCACCGAGGGTACAAGACTGCGAGCCACCTACTTCGTACCGGACCCGGACCTGGCCATCGAGCGTGGCGATGTCGTGGGCGCGCATTATGGCCTCGACCGTCTCGAGGCCGTGCTCTCGGGCCAGCCGATCCCGGTCGACATGGAAGTCTTCGCTGCGTTGGCAGCCGACTACGCGGAGCACGAGTTGATTGCGTCGGCAGGAGGGGAAAGGTCCGGTTAGCCCGCCGGGACGTGGGGGGCTGTCGACGCGGAGGCGAGCAGCCTTCATGCCGCGCGACCTGATGCCGGACGCTCTCCGCGTCATCAGCGACTGGCTGCCGCTCAGCTATGCCATCGACGCGGTTACTGCCGTCAGGGTGGGGGAGGGCGGCTGGGGGCTGTGGCGGCCGCTGCTCGTCGTCGTGGCTTTCGGAGTGGCGTGCCTCGCGTTGGCCTCGGTGACGTTGCGTAGGCGCACGCCTTGAGGGGTGCTACATGAGCCCGGGCGTGAATACCCAGGGGCGCCGTGGACTCAACATCAGTGCGCCGGATCTACGCAGGCTGCCCGACATAGAGTTGCATCTATATCGAGTGAGATCTATACTAAACGCCTGGCCTGGGACGTGCGGCTCTGGGAGGACGTCGCGAGATCCGGATCCTATTCGCCTTCGACCCAGGACGCAGAGCCGGTCTCTTGGTAGCAGGAGACAAGGCCGAGATGTGGAAGCAGTGGTACGAGCGGAACATCCCGGTAGCTGATGACAGGTTCGATGAGTGGCTCAACAGCGAGGTGTCGTGAGATGAACGAAGCCAAGACGATTTCCTGGAGCGAAGTGCGCGCCGAACGTCCGGTCGACGCTGCCGTGGTAGCCGCGCACGAGGCACGTATGGAGGCGGAGGAGCGTGCCTACGAGCTCCGCCAGATCCGCGAGGAACAGGGGGTAACTCAGAAGGAGCTTGCTGAACGCATGGCTCTCACCCAACCTACTATCTCCGCTTTGGAAGCCGGCGATCTCTATCGCTCCGGGCTGTCCACCCTCAAGGCATATGTCGAAGCACTAGGCGGCACCGTTGAGCTCACGGCCAGGTTCGGAAGTCGCAGACTGGTCCTCTCGCCCCGCAAGTAGACACGGCCTCGGCGGGTCCGTCTCGGCTTCAGTCGCTGTGCTCCTTTGACGTCCGACTCAAGTCACCACGGAGGTTAGCGCGGTCCGGAATGACCTACCGCACCCGCGCCCTGGCCAACCACGCGGCTGCGGTGTCGCGGACGACCCGCTCCCACGGCGTCGGGGCGATTCCGAGCTGCTCGGTCGTCTCCGATCCATCGGCGATGAATGGCGCGTCGAACTGGTACAGGACGCCCGTGACCTCCCGGAGCAGCGGGACGAACGCGCCCCCGGCACGCATCGTCCACCGGGGCACCTGCCGTAGCCGGGGTTCGGGGAGCCCGCATTCGCCGTGCAGGTCGAGCAAGGTCCGGCGAACGCTAAGCGCCGGGTTGGACGGCACGATCCACGCCGAGCCCCACGCCCGCTCGTCCTGACCGAGCACCACGAGGGTGGCGGCGACGTCCTCGATGGCCGTCCAGGTGTGGGGCTGGTCGGGATCGGCGAACACCATCGCCGGCTTCCCCCCTAGCGTCGCGTGTGCGTACCTCGCCAGCACGCCGTTGCCGATCGACAACGCCGGGCCGATGTAGTCGGACGCCCTTGCCTCGGCGACGCGCACCCGCCCAGCCTCGTGGGCCGCCAGCGCCTCCCGCCACAGTCGCGCTCGCAGCGCGCCCTTGTGGTCGCTGGGGCGCAACGGCGTCGCGCGCGTCATGGGTCCGTCGACAGGACCGTAGCCGTAGAGGTTGCTCGCCGTCACCAGCACCGCGCCGGTGTTTTCCGCCGCTGCCAGGAGCGCGTTCGCCAGCGGCGGCCACTCCTTCTCCCAGGCCGAGTACGTTCCCGGGTTGGCGCAGTTGTAGAGCACCTGTGCTCCGCGCGCAGCGGCCGTGAGCTTGCCTACGTCGGTCGCGTCTACTGCGAGCGACTCGACCCCCGGCACGCCGAAGTCGCGGCCCGAGCGGGTCAGCACCCGCACGCGCTCGCCCTCCTGCGCGAGTCGTCGCGCCAGCGAGGTTCCGACCGGCCCGGCGCCGACGATCACGTGAAGGGAGTGACTTGAGTTCATATGGCTATTGTCTCGCGCTTCCGGCTCGGGACAGCGAGCGTACAGGAGTCGCGTGGTCAGCGGGATCGTCCGCGCGGATCCGCTGGCGCGCCGTCTCGCCGCGCCGCGCGACGGGCAAGTGCTCACCTGCTGCGGCCAGCCCGATCACGGGCATGTTGTTGTACACGGTCTCATAGGCGCCCGCGGCGACCTTGAAGGTCTCGTGGAAGATGCCCACGTCGCCGCCCGTGCCGACCCTTCGGTTGAAGCGCCGCCATGCCGGTAGGTGGGGGTCGTTGCGGTCGCGCGCGAACCGTTCCAGCTGCTCGAAGCTCCGCCAGTACTGGATGAGCGTGATCGTGCGCCCCGACCAACCGAACTGGGCGCTCAGCAACCCTTTCTCGGGGTGGGTGAACAACTCCCTCAACATGGGTCCCATCGCGCTCATGACCGGCACCCACTTGTGCGGCTTCCAGAGCTTGTTGATGCGCATGCCTATCACGAAGACGACGAAGTCGCCTTCTATGCTCGCTGTGTACCGGCCCGGGACGGCTCTCATGCTGGCCTCCTGAATGGATAGCTTGACTATCCATAATAGATAGTGTCAGTATCTATGGGAGATGTCAAGCATCGACTGCGTGCGCGAATGCGGATAGCCGGGCTCAGCGAGGCGAGCGGGGTCAGTATCTCGACCCTCAAGTACTACCTACGCGAGGGGTTGCTCCACCCGGGCGATGCGCGCGCGGTGAACCAGGCGGAGTACGGCGAGGGCCATGTTCGGCGTGTGCGGCTGATCCGGGCGCTGCTGGAACTCGGCAAGCTGCAGTTGGCCGACATCCGGCGCGTGCTCGCCGCCGTCGATGACGACGGCGTCGCGATCCACGATGCCTTCGGGGTGGCTCAGGACGCCATGGTCCCGGCTCGGGATCGAGGCTCCCCCGAGTACGGGCGAGCCTTCGTGGCAGTGGAGGAGTTCGTGCGGCGGCACGGCATGCGGGTGCGCCAAGACGCTCAGGTCCGAGGGATGCTAGCCGACGCGCTCGTTGCCATGTGGTCCGGGGGCTGGGACCTCGACCTGCGCACCTTCGACGCGAGCATGCCGAGGATCCTCGCCGAGGCGGGACAAGAGTTGGAGGGAGTACCCGACGATGACCGCGCGGTGCAGATGGAGGTGACGGTGATCGGGACTATCGCCTACGAGGTGGCCCT
>JBDZVI010000136.1:0-3839 GCA_040255585.1 Deinococcaceae bacterium | reverse complement strand
AGAAGAGCTGCTTGCGCTTCGCCAGGGTGACCCTTCGCGCGCGTGAGCGTGTCGCGGTTGTTGCGGCGCGAGCGGGCTTCTTAGCGCTCGTCTTGGCCTTGGCCATGGGGTTCCTCCTTTCGTGGGGTGGGTGGTTGTGGGTGCGTGAGTGCCCATGCGATCGCGAACAGGGCGAGTACGACGGCGGCGGTCATAGGTCGTTGGTTCGCTGGTCGGAGCGACTCGCGACGATGAGGAGGGCGAGGAGGAGGAGGCCGAGGAGCGCGCCGAGGCCGAGGCCGAGGAAGAACGCGGCGGTAACGGTCACGTGGTGGCCTCCAGCAGCTGCCGGTCAGGGGTTGCAGAGGCGTCGCCGTAGGATTCGAGGAACGCCTTGCGGAGGCTCGGCAGCGCTCCCTCGTTGGCGTAAGCGACCCTGGCCCATCCGCCGAGGGCGCGGAGGGCGGCCTTGCCTGCCTCGCTGAGTGGCGCGAGCTCGCCCTTGGCGGCGGCTTGGAGGAGGGCGTCCCACTCCTGCCGCGCGAGTTGCGCGGGGTCGCCTTTGGCGGCGTGCAGGAAACGGATGGGGGCCGGCCAGTACGTGTCCTCGGCGAAGATCGCGCGGGCCGCCTGCTCGAACTGCTGGGTGTTGAGGCGGGCGTCTAGCCACTCGAAGTACCGGGCGGTCATGAGCGGGTGCGGGTCTTTGCCGAAGCGTTCGAGGAGGAGCGTGAACTCGCGGGTGAAGACACTGCGGTCGATTGGCATTAGAGGCCCCCTATTGCGTCGGCGACGGCTCTTGCTTTGTCGGCGAGGCGGCGGTCTTGGTCGCTCATGCCGCCGGTGCTGCGCCACTTTTCGGCCCAGGTGAGGAGGTTCCCTGCGGCGAGCAGTTGCGTGAGGCCGTAGCCTTTCTGCCGGTAGAACGGTTCGCGGGCAAGCTGCTTGGTCGCGTCGGTGAAGACATCGAGGGCTTCATCGCCGAGTTCAGCGCGGAGCTTGTCGAGGTGTCGTCGGCGGCCTTGGTCGAGGCTGAGGACGCTCGGGAGTGGGCCGCGGTTCTCGTTCCAGGCGTCCACGAAGGGCCGGTCGATGGGCCTGATGGCGTTGGGGTCGCGTGCCTTGCCCTTCTGGATCGCCTTGGAGGACCTGCTCAACTCTCGTCGAGGCGCAGCCTCGACCAGCTCCGGGGGTGGCGGCTCGCTCGCGTTTTCGACGAGGGTTGTAAGTGTTGGTGTAGATGTAGATGTAGATGTACTCTGTACGTGTAAGGCACTGAAACTCCGCACAGGTTCATGGGGATTACCGGGGGCCGCCGAGAGGTTCCCTGGGGATTCCGAAGCGTCCCATGTAATTTCCATGGGATTGTCGGGAGACTCCACGGCGACCTGTTCCGGTCCCGTGGGTGCGGGCGGGATGATGGTGCAGTCGTCGTCCGTCGGTCCGGGGAGTTGCGATTTGGCTTCGCGGCCGTCGAGGATGTTCAGACCCTCGAAGTTCGTGTACTCGATCAGGTATCCCTGCCGGGCGGTGCGGTACCAGGTGATGAGTCCGACGCGGTTCAGGGCTTCGAGGCCGGCGTGTATCTGCTCGGGTGTCCAGGGGTAGCCCTCGAAGATGCTGCCGAGTAGTGCGAGCGGGTGGGCGTTCAGGCGGCCGGCTCGGTCCGTGTACGGGAGCATGTTCTGATAGAGGTTCATGGCGAAGTAGTTGCCTTCACGCGCGAGTGCGAGCATCTTGTCGCTGCGCGTGATGTTCTGGTGGAGAGGACGCCACCTAGCCATCAGCTTGCTCCACTCTCGCCGAACTCGAAGCGGGCTGAACGCATGCACTACCGGTATGGTTGCGGTTGCCTTGGTGTGCGGTTCGCGCCATGGGTCAGATTGCCTCCATCTGGTCAACGAGTTCCGGGTGCCTGTCGAGGGCGCCTCGGAGTAGGGTTCGGGTGGTCGGGTCGAGTGGCTTGGGGAGTTCCACGGCGAGGACGGCCTCCACCAACTCGGTGAGCGTCTCGTGGAGCACGGTGCGGTCCTCGCCGGTGGCTCCGGCGTCGTCGAGGAGCTGCTCGATGAGGCGTGCGGGCTCGGGCCTCATGCCGGCACGTCCAGGTTCAAAAGGTAGTCGTAGGCGGCGAACGCCTGTGGTGGCACCACCCCGTTGCCGAGGACGCGGAGTTCGGCGGAGCGGGCGAGTCCGCGACCGGTCACGTGGCCCGACGGCCACGCCATCATCCACTCGACGAACACGGCGTTCAGGCGGCCCTTGTCGTCCAGCGGCTCGGGCGGCGGACCCCCCCCGATGGTCGCGGCATGCCGCGCTATGGCGGGGGCGTAGTCGCCCCACCTGTTCGCGTGCGCGACATCGTGCAGCGTCCAGCCGGGAGTGAAGGTGTCGGCGGGCTTGCGGGCGGTGGCGTTGCGGCCGATGCTGGCGTTCGGTGTCGGGAGCAGTCGGTCGAGGAGGGCACCGCGTAGCGTCGGGTTGCCGCGGGGCATGCTGCGGCTCGACCGCTCACCGTCAGCCGCCGTTGGCGTCGGTAGGAGGGGCGCTAATCGCTCAGCATCGTCAGGGCATCCCGCAGTGAGACCTGAACCTTCGTTCCGTCGGCCTTCATGCCGGTCGGGGTTGGCAGAAGCTTCAGCGCCCGCGTCAAGTCCAGCGCTGGCCCGAACCCCCATTTCGCTGCGCGAACCGCTCGCTGCGCCAACCACGTCTCGGGGTCCTGGCCTTCCGCCACCACAGTTGCCGTGGGGGTGGGCAACAACGAACAGGCGCTCGCGTCGGTGGCAGGCACCGACATCGCTAGCTCGTAGAGTCGTCCACCGCGCGTCATACCCGACCTCGGCCAGCTCGCCGAGTAGGGCGGCGAACTCTGGGGCTCGAACAAGGGCAGCGACGTTCTCCAGGAGGATGAGGCCGGGTGCCAGGTCGCGAGCGATCCTGGGGATGATGGGGAGCAGGTCTCGCTCATCGGCGCCTCCTCGACGCTTGCCGGCGTGTGAGTACGGTTGGCACGGCACGCCGCCGCACACGATGTCGACGGGCGGTAGGTGCGCGAACGATTCCAGGTTGCAGTCGCCGATGTTCGGGACGCCCGGCATGTGGTGTTCGAGGAGGCGCGAGGCGGCAGGGTCCGTCTCGCTCACCCATGCAGCGCGCGCGGTGGGGAACAGCGCGTGTACGGCCAGGTCGAGGCCACCACCACCAGTGCAGAGGGAACCGACCGTCATGGCGTGCCCTCGATCTCGTGCCATGCGTCCGGTGGCAGGCTGGTCTCGCGTTGACCTAGGACGGTGCGGTCGAATCGCCACATCTGGCCCGTCCAGACTGCGCGGGTGGTGAGTGCGCCCCAGGTGGCGATGACGGGCGTGCCGGGGCGTGGTGGGCAGGGGCGCGTCAGGCCGTCCGCCTGCCCGTTGATGGTGCAGTAGGCGAGCCTCACGGGGTAACGGTTGCGCTCTCCCATCCACGTGCCGAGGAGCATGCCGACGAACGCCGTGGCGAGCGCCACCACGACGACAGTCCAACGAGCAGACGCGCGGGTCACGTCGTCTCCTCTCTCGCCTTGGCCAGTGCGGCCTCGGCGGTCCTGTCGCGTTCGCAGTCGTTGCAGGCCGGGTGGCCGCAACCACACTTGTGGCGCGCGTGATACTCGATGAGGGCGTCGAGCAGGTCCGGAGCCGCCGCTATGAGGCGACCGTTAGCCTCGTTCATGAGGACCAGTGGGCCGTCGTACCAGCCGGCCCCCACGACGACATCGCCGTCTGCGTCCAGAACGCCCCATTCGCGTCCAGCGAACTCGTCAGGGTCGGGGGCCGCATCCCAACAGCTCCGCCATGGCCCCGGGGACAGGCCGACCT
>JBDZVI010000055.1:0-21177 GCA_040255585.1 Deinococcaceae bacterium | reverse complement strand
GAAACCGGCCGGAAAGCCAAGGCGGAACCACTTGCCCTCGAACGACACCAACATGATCGCCGACGTCCTGGACACCATGACGGTCCCCACTTTCGACCAAAGCGTTGCTGCACGGGCGGCCAGCGCCGCTAGCGTGTACGACGGCCTACCGCTCGGCCTGACAGACGCGACCCTCGTCGTCCACACGCAGGACTACCGAACGCGCGACCCGTTCACGGTCGACCAACGCCACTTCCGGGCTGTCAGACCGCTATGGGGCGGCGATAGCTTTCGCTTACTGCCCCTGGACGCGTAGCAAGCCGCCCGTTCGTCACCCTCAGCCCACATGTCGCCGCAACCACACCACCAGCGGCTCCACGTCGCCGAACACCTTGGCAACGCGGTCAAGAGCCTCCGGCCGGTACAGCCAGTCGGCCGGGGCGAAGGCGCGGCCGACGTAGAGCCCCTTGTGCTTGAGAAAGCGGATGCGCGGGTGGTCCGCCTCGAAGCCCCGCGGTGGCCGCTGCAGGGTCCCGCCCTCGACGGCGTAGCCGCCTTGCTCGAGCTCCGTAAGGACCTCGACCAGTTCCGTGCCGCTGCGCTCCTCGCTCACGGCGACCCGGAAACGCGCCAAGGCCTCCGGCGCCAGCATGTAGGCACCGCCACCGGCATAGAGCCCAGCGCTGTCGAGCTGCACGTAGCGCGACCCTACGGTCATCGGACCATTGCCGCCGAAGACCATGGAGACCTGCAGCTTGTAAGGCCGCTTGTCCTTGCTGAAGCGCACGTCGCGGTAAGGCCGGAAGAGGTGGGGCTCGCCGAAAGCACCCTCCAGGGCGCCTCCAAGCGCCACCATGGGTGCCTTGACGTGCTCGTCGTACCGAGGCTTGTTCGCCAGCCAGAACGTGCGCTCGTTGTTCTCTCGCAGCTCGCGGAAGAACGGCAGCGCGTCCGGATGGAACCCATCGAAGGTCTGAGAAGTGGTCATGCCGACTCCTGATCACCGCTCAGCATGGTCCTGATGCGCGTTCTGACCGCCCACGCCGCGCCGACGACCAGTACCCCTACGCCCAGCCACATGATCACCGCCGAGGCCGAGGTCGCGGCCGCCACGAAGACCCAGAGGAAGCCGCCGGAGGTCGCGATCGCGGAGAGAAGCGTCTGACGCCTGAGGCTCATATCGACCGTTCCAACGCTACCACCCGCTCAAGGGCGTTACCCTGCCTGGATGAGTCCGCCGAGCGCAGACCCGTCTCCTGGTACTCCAGCTTTCGACCCGTACCCTCCTGCCTTGGCAGCATGCCGCCTATGCCCTCGGCTGGTCGAGTACCGCGAGCGCGTCGCGAGGGAGAAGCGCCGTGCCTACCGCGACGCAGAGTACTGGGGCGCGCCCGTGCCGGGGTTCGGCGACCCGGACGCCAAGCTCGTGCTCGTGGGTCTCGCACCGGGTGCGCACGGGAGCAACCGCACGGGGCGCATGTTCACCGGCGACGCGTCGGGCGACTTCCTCTACCCCGCCCTGCACCGGGCGGGGCTGGCGTCGCAGCCGAAGGCCACCGCGCGAGACGACGGGCTCACGCTCTCGGGCGTCTGGATCACGGCGGCCATGCGCTGCGTGCCGCCCGGCAACAAGCCGGAACGTAGCGAGCTGGTCAACTGCCTGAGCTGGCTCGCCCACGACCTGGATGGCCTGCGCTCGGCCCGGGTCGCCTTGGCGATCGGCAAGATCGGGCACGACGCCGCCATCTCCCTATGGCGCTCACGTGGTCTGAGGACGACCCTGGCCGCCCACCCGTTCGCCCACGGCGCCGTGCATGAACTCGGCGAGGTGCCGGGCGGGCCGGAGAGCGGCGCACTCACGCTCGTAGACACCTATCACGTCAGCTTCCAGAACACGAACACGGGAAGGCTCACGCCGGCCATGTTCGATGCCGTGATCGCCAAGGCGAAGGAACTGGCCGGGCTCTAGAGCGTAGGCTCAGGGGTCTTCCTGCGGCGACGCGGGCGCGGCGAACCACTCCGACGGCGGCTCCGGCTGTTGCCGCGCCGCCCAGGCGACCTGGCTGAGCAACCCGCGGAAGGCCGCGACCTCGTGCGCGGTCGGCTCGGCCCGGTCGAGGAGCCCACGATAGACGCGCAGCATGCCGGGCGCGCGGCGCTCGTCCGTATAGCCGATCTTCAACATGGTTTCCTCGAGTTGCGCGTAGAAACGCTCGAGCTGGTCACGGCTGGCCGCCCGGTGCCTAGCGTCTTCCGGGTCGACGGCTCCACCGGTCACGGGTAGGGTGGCGCGCCGACCAGCCTGCGCGTACTCGTACGTGACGACCAGGACAGCCTGGGCAAGGTTGAGCGAGGCGAAGTCGACGGTCGGGATCACGATCTGCGCCTGGCAACGTGTGAGCTCTTCGTTGGCGAGCCCATGGTCTTCCGGACCGAAGACGACGGCCGTCCCGCCGCCTAGTTCGGCTGCGGCCTCGCGCGGCGTGGCAACCCGGTAGTTCTCTGCCTTGCGCGGCCGAGCGCTCGTCCCGAACGCCAGGGTGACGTCGGCGAGGGCCTCGTCCAGCGTCCCGACCTGCGTGACCGCCTTCAGCACGGGTTCGGCGTGGGTCGCCAGGTCGTATGACCGGTGGTCGACGCGGCAGCGCGGCGCCACGAGCCACAGGTCGTGCAGCCCGAAGTTGAACATGGCCCTCGCCGCCGCGCCGATGTTGGCAGACTCCTTCGTGCGCACGAGCACCACCCTTGGGCCGCTCGTAGGCCTGTCCCTCGGGTCCCCTAGGCTGCCGGTGCTCTCGGAAGGTCCTGCGTTCATCCGGCCAGCATACCGAGGCGCGTGGGAGAAGGTCCGTCCGCTCCGGGCAGCGGCGGCCCCGGCGTGGGGTCCGGGACGGCGCGCCGTCTGGCGCGCCGGACGGCGCCGCACCACCAGGGCGCCGACACGCCAAAGCCGACACGCCAAACGAGAGCCGGCGGACGCCTGGTCCGCCGGCTCGGCACGAACGGCCCGCGAAGGGCCTTCGGCCTGATGCTCGGGCTTTATTGGGCTTTACTGGGCCTTGCCTTGCTGCAGCGAGTTGATGCGCTTGGCGAGGCGCGACTTGCGGCGAGCAGCCGTGTTGGCGTGCAGGGTGGAGGACTTGATGGCGCGGTCCACGAGGCCTTGTACGACCTTCTGGTACTTGGCGGCGGCGGCGAAGTCACCGGTCTCCGCAGCGGCGACGGCCTTCTTCGTGAAGGTACGGATGGTGCTCTTCTTGGCCCGGTTGGCGAGGCGCCGTTCTTCGGACTGGCGGTGGCGCTTCATCGCGGATGCGTTCTGTGACACGTTGCTCCTCGTTCTTCCCTTTACGCATGGGCTGTGTCGGCCCTGCCTGGTGCGGTGGAATCTTTTGGCCCCGTCTGGGGCCGACGCCCTCGGTCTCGGGTCGGGAACGGACCACGTCCGTAACGGACCGTCGGCTCGATGCGCCGATAGCCTGGCGATGCTAGCACATCGACGTGGTCTGCTCAAGGAGCGCGTGAAGCGTCTTGGCCTGTTAGCGTCTAGGTGATGCTCGACCTGGGGACCTCGATCGCGCTCATCCGTGACACCCTCCTCCTGCAGCCGGGCACCACCGAGCTCCTGCGTCTGGGCGGCAACGCGCTGCGGCTGGCCTTCTACGTCCTGCTCGCCGCCGGGCTCTCCGAAGCCGTAGGCGAGAGCGTCGTGCTGTTCGTCAACCGCGTGTCGCCGCGGCGCTTCGCGATCTCGCTCCTCATCTCGGCCTTCCTCTTCGCGTTCGGCTACCTGTTCTTCGCGCTCTCCGTCTACCTGTTGGCCAGGTACGCGTTGCGCATCGAGGTGCCGTTCTCGTTCGTGGCGGGCATCGTCGCGCTCGGCCAGGCGCCGCGCCTCTTCGGCTACCTTGCCTTCATCCCCTACCTCGGCCTGCCCATCTCCGTCCTGCTCTGGACGTGGAGCGTGATCGCCACGATCGTCGGGGTCGCGGAAGGCTTGAGCCTCGACCCCTTGGAGGCGCTGCTCACGGTGGCGTTCGGCGCGCTCATCTTGGTGAGCGCGCAGCGCACGGTGGGGCGACCGCTCATCGCCCTCGCCAGGTTGACGCGCAGGCGCGCGGCCGGCGTGCCGCTGGTGACCGATCGGCGACAGTGGCTGGAACTCGTCGACTCGGCGCCGGAACCCGGCCTCGCAGAACCCCGAGCGCGGACCGGCCGCCGGGCGAACCGCAAGACTGGGCCGACGGCATGATCACGCTCCTCATCGCCGTGGCCATCGGGGCGCTGACCGTCTCGCTCCTCCTGTCCCCCATCGAGACGCTCGGGTGGTGGGCGGGCTGGTACGGCGAAGGCCTGGAGCGCCCTCACGAGGCGAGCCACGCCGCGTACCGGAGGATCGGCGACGACAAGGAGCCGCGCCAGTTCGTGGTCTACCTGGACGGCATAGCCAAGGTCGGCGCCGAGAACTACGATGACGTCCAAGGCCTCCTCGACAGGCTGAACGCCGCTCTGCCGCGCACCGTCATCCTCGGCGACCTCATGCCGTACTCCGTGCGCAACGTCGGACTGCTTGACGAGCGACCCCTCGCTAGGTTCTGGCGACGGATGTTCCAGTACAAGCTCGCCGGTAGCCACTCGCTCCTCACCTTCAGCATCAACATCCGTAACCTCTTCCAAGTGCTCGTGGCGGCGGACCCGCGTTACGGCTCCGTCTACGGCCGGGGCGAGGCCCAGGTGATGCTTACCTCGCTCCTGCGCGCCGGCTACGTGCCCGGTAGTCGTGTCGCCATCACCATCCTCGGCTACAGCGGCGGCGTCGAGATCGGCCTCGTCGCCGCGCGCTTCCTCAAGCGCGCCCTCGACGCGCCCCTCACCGTCGTCTCGCTGGCGGGTGTGATGGCGAGCGACGCCGGGTTGGAGGCCATCGACCGCCTGTACCACTTGGAAAGCCCGATAGACCGCATACCGATGTACGGGCGCATCCTCTTCCCGGGCCGTTGGCCTGTAGCGCGCGGCTCGCACTGGAACAGGCTCAGGCGCGGCGGGCGCCTCGTGAACCTGACCTTGGGGCCCATGCGCCACAACGGCGTCGGCAGCTACCTGGACGACGACGCGTTCGCGAACGGCGGGAGCGAGAGCAACCAGGAGGTCACGGCGAAGACGATCATCGGGATCCTGAAGGAGATCGAGATGTCGGGCATGCAACACGAAGGCCGCGGCGATGTCGTAGAGTAGCTACGCGCTTTCCGCTTGCCCTGAACTTTCCTGGCTCGTGGTTGGCCAGGAAGGATACAAACAACAGCATGCAAAACCTAGATTCGTTCGGCGGGTTCGACCTGGACCCGCGGGTAGGCCTCGGTGTGCGCGCCGCGGGCTACACGAAGCCTACGCCCATCCAGCAACAGACCATAGCGGAGGCCATGGCCGGCCGGCATGTGCTCGGTCTCGCCCAGACGGGCACCGGCAAGACCGCAGCCTTCGTCCTGCCGATCCTCCACCGCCTGCTCCTCGGCAACGGCCCCGTCGGCTCCACAGGCGCTCGGCACAACAACGGCGGCAAGCGCCGTACCGTTCGCGCCCTCGTGGTGGCCCCCACCCGCGAGCTCGCCGAGCAGATCAACGACGAGTTCCGCACCCTCGGCCAGGCCACCGGGCTGCGCAGCGCCACCGTGTACGGCGGCGTCGGCTTCCAGCCGCAGGTCGACGCCTTGCGCGGCAGGGCCGACATCATCGTCGCCTGCCCAGGCAGGCTCCTCGACCACATGCAGCGCGGCAACGCCGACCTCACCCAGGTCGAGGTCCTCGTGTTGGACGAAGCGGACCACATGTTCGACATGGGCTTCCTACCCTCCGTCCGGCAGATCCTCAAGGCCGTCCCGGTCGAGGCCCAGCGGCTCCTCTTCTCCGCCACCATGCCGCAGGAGATCGCCTACCTCGCCGACGACCTCCTCACCGACCCGCTCAAGGTCGAGATCAGCAGGGTCGCTCCTGCGGAGACCATCGACCACGCGCTCATCCCCGTGGACGAGGCCGTGAAGACGGACCTCCTCCTCGAGATGCTCAAGGGCAAGGACCTCCGCTCCGTCCTCGTCTTCACCCGCACGAAGCACCGCGCCAAGCGCCTGGCCGCCACGCTCGACAAGGCGAACCACTTCGTCGCCGAGCTGCAAGGCAACCTGTCGCAGCGGCGCAGGCAGGAAGCCCTGGACGGCTTCAAGGACGGCCGCTACCACGTGCTCGTGGCCACCGACATCGCCGCCCGCGGCATCGACGTCGCCCGCGTCTCGCACGTCATCAACTACGACTTCCCCGACACGCCGGAAGCCTACACGCACCGCATCGGTCGCACCGGCCGCGCGGAGCGCAGCGGCGAGGCGCTCACGTTCGTCACCATCAACGACCTCGACAACGTGCGGCAGCTCGAGCGGCGGTTGCGCATGCGCATCGAGCGGCGCCCCGTCGACGGGTTCGCCGGCCCGGCCAGCCAACTCGAGGCCGTGGACGCCCAGCGCGAGGGACCGGGAGCACGCGCCAATGGAAGCGGCGGCGAGCGCCGTGGCGGCAACCGCGGCCGGTCCGGCAGCGGGCGCGGACCGCGCGGCCAGCAGGCCGGCGCTGGGCGGCCGTCGGGCCAGTCCCCGCGCCCTGCGAACGCCGGGGCCTCTCGCTCGGCCGGCGACCGGTCGAGGGGTTCGAGCGCTGGCGGAGAAGGCCGCGCCGACCAGGCCCATCGCCAACCTCACCGCCAGTCCGGGCGCCCGCAGCAGGAGCGCCAGCAGCGCCTGCAGGCGGACGACCGCGGCGGCAGGGGCGGCGAACGCAACGGAGCGACCGGCGCGCGCCCGTCGCAGCACCGCCGCAACGCCCCCCGCCGGCAGGACGCCGCCCGCCAGGACTGAGTTCGAGCCGCCTTGAGAGCTTCGGACTGGTCCGAAGCTCTCAAGGACAAACGACGAACGATCACCTAGTCAGGCTAGGCCAGCTTCCGTAGTCAAGGTCCCGCCCCAGAGCCATGCTCAGGGCGGGACCTCCTCATGCATGCACCTAGCGAAGTCGAGGGGCGGCCGGGGCGTCAACGACGGTCGTCCGCGCCCTCCCCCGGAACCCCGAGCCATTACCAGCGGGCCGTCTACGAGCACGTCGAGGCGACCCGGCGGCATGGCTTGGTCATGGCCACCGCCGGCAGCGGCAAGACGACCACGCTCGTCGGCGTCGCCAGGCGCCTGCCGCCCGGCGCCAAGGCATGCTTCCTCGCCTTCAACCGCTCCACGGCAGCCGAACTGCGTGCGCGCCTCCCGCCGGGCGTGGAGGCCACGACGATCCACGCCCTAGGGCGCGCCGCGCTGGTGCGCAGCCACCCGGCTGTCGCCAACGGTCCGCCCTCGACCGACAAGTACCGGCGACTCGCTCTCGCTCTGCTGGAGGCCCGCGCGCCCGAGTTCGCGTCTGAGCCGGTCGCCGACTTCCTCGCCAAGCTGTCGGACTTCGCCCGGATCGAGCTGATCGAGCCGACGGAGGTGACCGGAGTCGCCGCCCTCGTGGCGCGCTACGGCTTGGAGAGCCCGGTTCCCAGAAGCGCGCTAGCTGCGATGTTCGCGCTGTTGACGCCTCTCCTGGCGGCTGGCAGAAGCGCGGCCGCGCACGGCGATGTGGACTTCACCGACATGGTCTATCTCCCCGCCACGGCCCCTCATCCGCTCGACCGCTACGACTTCGTGTGCGTCGACGAGGCGCAGGATCTGAGCCGCATGAGCCTGGAGCTCGTCATGCGCCTCGTGAACGAGGGCGCGCGGGCGCTATTCGTCGGAGACCCGCGCCAGGCCATCTATGCGTTCGCCGGGGCAGACCGTCGCTCGCTTGAGCGGGTAGCGCAGCGGACGGCGGCGACCGTTCTGCCGCTGTCCGTCTCGTATCGCTGCCCCGTGAGGCACGTCATGCTCGCGCGCCGCTTCGCACCGGAGATGGAGCCGGCTCCGGGCGCCGCGTTGGGCTCGGTGCGGTTCGGTGTCGAGGCCAACCTGGCGCGCGGCGCGCGGCCTGGCGACCTGGTGCTCTGCCGCGTCAACGCGCCGCTGCTGCGTTGCGCCTTCGCGCTCGTCGAGGCCGGGCTGCCTGCGCGGGTCCTCGGCGAAGAGGTCTTGAGCAGCACGTTGGAGTTGGCGCAGACCGTCTTCGCCGGCGCTGAGCGCCTGCCGTCGACCGCCGTTGCGCTGGTAGAGCGGCATGCCCGCGAGGAGAACCTCCGCCTCGAGCATGAGCTCGTCACCAGTCCCACACTGCCGGAGCGCCTGACCGCCAGCGCGGACTCGCACCGCGCCCTCGCGCTACTACTGCGTGCGGCGCAGCAACGCCGCTCGGAGTGGAGCCTCAGGGCACTCCTGCGTCCGCCCGTCCTCTCTTTCGCGGAGCTCGAGGCAGTGGCACGCGAGCTGTTCGAGCCGGAGCACCTCCGCGACTGCGTCCTCCTCTCGACCATCCATAAAGCGAAGGGGCGGGAAGCGGAGCGAGTGCTCCTCCTGCGGCCCGAAGGACTCGGCATCGCGGGGAACGGCGCGGAAGCCCATGCCGCCAACGACGAGGCCGCTCACGGGTCAGACGACAGTGCCAACGATAGGGCCGCTGACAGGGCCGCCGACAGGACCGCCGACGAGGCCGAGGCCAACGTCCTCTTCGTGGCCCTGACTCGCGCCAAGCGCGAGTACGTGTTCCTGGAGGGGCGTCGCGGGGCGGTCGCAGAGCGGCTGAGGAGTCACGCCAAGGCTCCTCTGTCCGGCCAACTGGGACGCCGGTGGGACGGCGTGCTGAGGTTGGCCGTGGCGATGGCGCGGCGCGGCGACAGCCCGGCCGTCAAGCCACCTTCTGCCTGGGTGGCAGGACGAGGACGGTCTTCCGGATCGTGAAGGTGGTGGTCGCGAAAAGCCAGAAGCCGGAGCGCACGAGCGAGACCAGCTGCAACCCCTGCCGGTCAACCCAGGCGGGCACCTCGTAAGGCGCGAAACGGTCGCGCGTCACGACCTCGAGGACGTCGCCCAGCGGCATGTCGGCCAGACGCTGCTTCACCCGCAGGAGCCCAAGCGAGCAGGGCGAGCCGCGGTTGTCGAGTTTATGGACAGTGCCCGCCGCGCCCGCCGCGCCCGGCCGCGCCGCATCGCTCTGCGGCTTCACACGCGGCTTCACGTGCGCTTCCCAGCCATCTCGTGCGCCTTCAATCGCCACTCGCTCCGAGGTCGTCGAGGTTGCAGACCCCACGGACGGGCGAGCAGGCACGGTAGAGCGGGCAGGTGATGAAGATGACGACAAGAGCGAGGATGAGCACGAGCTTGAGGGGTATGAGAAGCCCTAGTCCTCCGAGCCAGAACGAGCTCGTGAGACCCCCGTACCTCAGCGCCATCCATACCCCGGTGAGGATGACGGTCGGCAAGGCTACCCGCACGACCCACCTGAAGCGCTCCAACTGGCGCGCGCCGGCCACCACGGCGTCGAGGTTGGCGTTGCGCCGCCCCGCCGGCACGGCCGCGCCGAGGTTGAAGAGCGCTCCCCCGAGCCAGGCGGCGAAAGCCCAGAGGTGCACGGTCCTGACCGCAGCGAGCGAGACCAAGCCAGAGCTGTCCACCCAGCCCCACACGACGAGGCCGGCCAACCCGGACAGGAACGCGGTGGACGCGGCCACGCGGTGCTCATGCGCGCCGAGGAGGGCAAGCGCCGCCAGCAGGCTCACGCACGTCAGCGCCGCAGCCTGCCACGCGGTCAGGTAGGGGACGAACCAGGGCGCCGGCGCGCCAACCAGGAGGAGCGGGACCAGGAAGCGGCGCAGCACGCGCACACGCGCCAGGAGGTCGTCGAAGAGTGCCAGAACGCGTTCGCCGTGCAGGCCGGCCTCGGAGCGCCGCAAGTACAGGAGGCGCCAGGCGAGCATGCCCGACGTGAGCGCCAACCCCCAGAACTGGAGCCACCGCCATACGAGTCCGACGCCCTCGAGCCCGTGGAGCCTGCCGGTGAAGTACACGCCTACGAAGGAGGCCACGGAGATGAGGAAGAACGCTGCTCTCGGGAGGAAAGGCGTCTCGGTCCTGACCTCGACGCCAACTTCGAGGCGCGCCGCCGTATCGCCGGCGACCGCGGGGATGAAGGGTGCGGTTGAGTCTGCCATGGTCAGCCGCAGCGTAGTCCTGAGTCGTTCACTCGGCTTTGACCCTGGTCAACCCGACGGCAGACGCGGTGACGGTAACATCGTCCCCATGCCCCTTCACGGCGAGTTCAAGCAACCCGGCGGCAAGCTGGTCGTGGTCGACCTGGAGCTGCGGGACGGGTACCTGGCCGAAGTCCACGTCAGCGGCGACTTCTTCCTCGAGCCCCCCGAGGCGCTCGACGACATCGTGGCCGCCTTGACGGGCACTCCCGTCGACGCGAGCGAGGACGACCTGGCGACCCGCATAGACGAGGCGCTCGCGCCTGACGCGATGCTGATCGGCTTCGACGCGCGCGGGGTCGGCAAGGCCGTACGCCGCGCCGTGACGGACGGCAGCCCGAGGGAGCGCCTGTGAGCACCGATACCGACCGCTTCGCCCGCTTCCGCCCCCGTTGGAACGAGCTCGACTGGCAGCTCATCCGCACGGGTGCGCAGGCGCCGGAGCTCCACATGGCGCTCGACGAGGTGCTCACCTACGAGGTCGGCTCGGGGCATAGGAAGCCGACGCTCCGGATCTGGGAGTGGGCTTCCAACGCCGTCATCCTCGGGCGCTTCCAGTCCGTGCGCAACGAGGTCGACCCGGATGGCGCGGCCAGGCACGACATCACCGTCATGCGGCGCATCACCGGCGGCGGGGCCATGTTCATCGAGCCGCAGAACGCCATCACGTACTCGATCTACGCGCCCGACTCGCTCGTGAGGGGCCTGTCGTTCATCGACTCATACGCCTTCATGGACGAGTGGGTCATACAGGGTCTGCGCTCGCTCGGCGTGGAGGCCGAGTACGTGCCCATCAACGACATCTCCTCCACCGCCGGCAAGATCGGCGGCGCGGCCCAGACGCGGCGGGGCGGTGCGGTGCTGCACCACGTGACCATGGCCTACGACATGGACCCGGCCAAGATGCTCGAGGTCCTGCGCATCGGCCGCGAGAAGCTATCGGACAAGGGCAGCGTGAGCGCCAACAAGCGCGTGGCGCCGCTGCGCCAGCAGACGCAGTTGCCCCGTCAGGTCGTGATAGACCGGCTCGTCGAGACGTTCGCGGACCTCCGGGGACTGACTGGCGGCGAGCTCACGACCGACGAGCTCACCAGGGCAGAGGCGCTCGCCAAGGAGAAGTTCCTGTCAGACGAGTGGCGGTACCTGTTGCCCTGACGCTTACGAGCGCCGATCATCCACGGGTGTCGACGCCGTCGCGGCACCCGGTTCTCGTGGCGATCGCCCCCCGAGGCACCACCTCCCGGCCCGATACCTGATATGACTATCTAGAACAAAAGATTGTCGTCATAGCTCTGGGAGGTGCCACATGCGTTTTCGTTCCGTTACGAGGGCCCTGGTAGCTGTTCTGTTGTTGTTCGCCGGCTCGGCGTTCGCGCAGGACACGTTCCGCATCGCCATCGGCGTGGACGCCGACTCACTAGATCCGGCGCAGGGCACCACCACGACGATCGACAACATCATCGACTACATGGCCCAAACCCTCACTGGCATCGACGAGACGGGCACGTTGGTGCCGGTGCTCGCCACCGCTTGGGAATCGTCGGCCGACGGGCTGCAACTCGATATGACGCTGCGCGAAGGAGTCGTGTTCCACGACGGCTCGGCGTTCACGGCTGACACGGTCGTGTGGAACTTCAACCGCCTTCTCGACCCCGAAGTCAACGTGCCGCGGCGCGGGCCGTACGCGGTCATCGACAGCGTCGAGGCGCTCGACGAGCACCACGTGCGTTTCAACCTGAAGCAGCCGGCCCCGTACCTCACTGGCGCCCTGACGCAAAGCACGGCCGCCATGATCTCACCGGCCTCCATCGACCTCGAAGGCAACTCGTACGCCAACATCACCCACCCCGTAGGGACCGGACCGTACACGTTCACGTCGCGAGCGTTCGGCGACCGCATCGAGGTCACGCGTTTCGACGGCTACTGGGGCGAGCTCCCCTATTACGAGCACGTCGTGTTCCACGTCGTTCCCGAGGCCACCACGCGCGAGAGCCTGCTGCTGGCCGGTCAGGTCGACCTGATCATCCTGCCACCCGTCTCGGATATCCCGGCACTGAACGCCAACCCCGCCGTCGAGGTGGTCTACGGACCGAGCGATCGCACGATCTTCATCGTCATCAACACCACCAAGCCTAAGCTCGACGACGTGCGCGTGAGGCAGGCGCTCAACTACGCGGTTGACAAGGAAGCCATCGTCGACGGCATCCTCTTCGGAGCTGCCGACGTCATGGACGCACCCATGGCCGACAGCCTCTTCGGCTATCGCTCCATCGGCGAGTACGAGTACGACCCCGATCGGGCGCGCGAACTCCTCGCCGAGGCCGGGGTGGCCCCGGGAGACCTCGTCCTCGACTTTATGTCGCCGACGGGACGCTACGTGCAGGACTTCCCCGCGTCGCAGGCCATCGCCAACTACCTCGCCGACGTCGGCATCACGGCCAACGTGCGCACCATGGACTGGCCCTCGTACGTGGCCACCATGACCAAGCCCGCTGCCGAGAACGAGACCCAGCTCCACTTCCTGGGTTGGGCGCCCGCCTACATGGACGCGTCGCAACAGTTCCTGCAGTTCATGGCTTCACAGCACCCGCCGGCGGGCCTCGCCACCTCGTTCTACACGAACCCCGAGGCCGAGCGGCTCATAGCCGAGGGCAACTCCACCAGCGACGACGCCGCGCGCGCCGAACTCTACGCACAGGCGTCGGAGATCATCTGGAACGACGCTCCCTGGATCTTCCTCTGGGTCCAGCGCTTCCCCATGGTGCACTCGGCCAAGGTCACCAACATCACCGGCCTGCCGAACGAGAAGTTCTACGCGCTCTACGCGCATCCTGCCGACTGAGGCAGGTTGCCGGTCCGTGGAGCCGCGACCTTGCGCGGCTCCACGGACCGGGTTCGGAACGAGCCCCGGGCTCCACATAGACCCGGGACTCGTCACAGGGTCGGGCCAACGGAGCCGGCAGCGAGCCGGCGAGGGCCGACACGACCGTGAGTGAGCGCCTAGAGCAGCGGCGGGAACGGGTAGCTTGACCTCGTACATCATCCAGCGGGTCATCGGCGTCGTGGTGACGGTGTTCTTCGTCGCACTCACGGTGTTCCTGCTCGTACGCCTGCTGCCAGGCGACCCGGCCAGGGTCATCGCCGGGGTGCTCGCCTCTCAGCAGGAGGTCGACCGCCTGCGTACCCGGCTCGGCCTCGACCAGCCCATCTTGAAGCAGGGCGTCATCTTCGTCTCCGACCTGGTGCAGGGCGACCTCGGCGTCTCGGCGCGCACCTCCAACGCCGTCACCTTGGAGATCGGCGTCCGCTTCCCCGCCACGCTGAAGCTCGCCCTGGTCAGCACCGCGCTGGCCGTGCTCATCGGCATACCGCTCGGCGCCTTCGCGGCCGTGCGGGCGGGGCGCCTGCCTGATCTGCTCGTGTCTACCGTGGTGCTGTTCGGCATCAGCATGCCCGTCTACTGGCTCGGGCTGATGCTCATAATCCTCTTCTCCATACGCCTACGCTGGCTGCCCGCGGCCGGGGCGGACGGCGTGCTGGCCGTGATACTCCCGGCCGTTACTCTGGCCTTCTTCTCGATGGCGTTCGTGGCCCGCATAACAAGGTCGAGCATGCTTGAGGTCCTCCACCAGGACTACGTGCGCACGGCCCGCTCCAAGGGCGTGTCTCCTCCGGCCGTCGTGTGGCGCCACGCCATGCGGAACGCGTTGGCGCCCGTCATCACCGTCATCGGCTTGCAGTTCGGCGAGTTGCTGGGGGGCGCCATCCTGACCGAGACGGTGTTCGCGTGGCCGGGGCTCGGGCGGCTCCTCGTCGATTCCATCTTCGCGCGCGACTACCCGGTCGTGCAGGGCCTCGTCATCGTCTTCGCGCTCCTCTTCGCCCTTGTGAACCTGGGCATCGACCTCATGTACGGCGTCATCGACCCGCGGGTTAAGTATGGCTAGGGCGTCGGTGACACGGTTCGATGAGGTCAGGGCCGGCGTGACCGTCGGCGCCGGCACGTTCAAGCGGTTGCTGCGGAGCCCCAGCGCGCTGGTGGGCCTCGTCATCGTGGTCCTCCTGCTCGCGGCGGCGCTCCTCGCCCCCGTTCTCACCGACTACGACCCCGTCAAACAGAACCTGCGGGAAGTCCTGAAGGCGCCGTCAGCGGCGCACCCTCTCGGCACGGACCAGTTGGGCCGCGACATCCTCGCCCGGCTGCTGTTCGGTGCGCGCCTGACGCTCTTCATCGGGGCGTTCGCCGTGAGCGTCGGCTTGGCCGTGGGGGTGCCCCTCGGAGTGATCTCCGGCTACTACCGCGGCACGCTCGACTTCGTCATCCAGCGCGTGATGGACCTCATGCTCTCGTTCACCACCTTCCTGCTGGCCCTCACCCTCGTCGCGCTGCTCGGCGTGGGCCTCACCAACGTGATCGTGGCGGTCGGCATCAGCACGATCCCGCGGTTCGCCAGGCTGGTGCGCAGCTCCGTTCTCTCCATCCGCGAGGTGACCTACATCGAGGCTTCCATGGCGCTCGGTGTGCCCCACCGGCGCGTGCTCTGGCGCCACGTCCTCCCGAACGCCCTCGCGCCGGTCATCGTCCAGGCCACCCTGAGCATGGGCGCCACCATCCTCACGGCCGCCGGGCTCGGCTTCCTCGGCCTCGGCGTGCAGCCGCCGACGCCGGAGTGGGGCGCCATGCTCGGCGAAGGCCGCAACTACATCTTCTCGCAACCGTCGGTGACGACATTCCCGGGGTTGGCCATATTCCTGGCGGTCGTAGGTTTCAACCTACTCGGCGACGGCCTGCGCGACGCGCTCGACCCGCAGTTGAGGGGTAGAAGGTAGCCGAACCCGGTTCGCCATTCCCGATCGTGTTGGGCATCGGCACTATACTTGAGCAAATTACTCGGTTATAGTCGCTCCTCACGTGGTGGTCTCCACCGCAGCCCATCAGGAGAGCGACCGGACGGCCGCGCTCCTCAGAAGGAGCCAAGCCGATGCATCTCCGTACGTCTTTGGGCCGGTCCCTAGCGCTGCTCATCTTCTCCCTCTTCGCGGCCGGGGCCGCGTTCGCGCAAACCGCCGTCGTGGTCGGCGAGACCCCGGAGGGACGCACCGTCCGGCATGGCCTCGGCGAGACCGTCGTGCCCACCAGCCCGCAACGCATCGTCTCGCTCCACAACATCTTCTCGGAGGCGCTCGTCGCCTTCGGTCATCCGCCCGTCGGCGCGACCGTAAGGCCGACCGGGCTGCCGGACCAGTTGGCCGATGGCCTGGCCGACGTCGCCACCATAGGCGAGTCGGATAGCCCCGACTTCGAGGCCATCCTGGCGCTCAAGCCCGACCTGATCCTCGGTCAGGCAGACGTGCACGGGGAGTTCTACGACCTGCTCACGGCCATCGCGCCTACCGTCCTCCTCGACGAGCCGGAAGCGGAGTGGCGCGAGTGGTTCTCCGCCTTGGGCGCCGCGCTTGGCATGCAGGTGGAAGCCGACGCCGCCGTCGCGGCCTACGACTCGGAGGCCGAGCGGGTCAAGGCCAGCCTCGCCGCCGAGCTTCCCGGCGAGACCGTGCTCGTGCTGCGCGTCAGGGAGAAGGACATCCGCGTCTACGGCGGCTCGCGCCGCTCCGGCCCCGTGCTGTACAGCGACCTGGGTCTCACCCCGCACCCCCTCGTGCCACTCGACAAGGAGCACGAGACCATATCCAACGAGATCATCCCCGAGCTCACCGCTGACCACATCTTCCTGATGGTCGAGGACGAGGCGAGACAGGCCGGCCTGGAGGCCACCGCCCTCTGGCAGGGTCTCCCCGCCGTGCAGGCCGGCCACGTGTACCGCGTGAACATGGAGCCGTGGAACCGTTCGACGGGCCCGATCAGCTTCGGCGCCATCGTGTCGGACGTCGAGCAACTCCTCCTCGGTGGCGCCCTCCGCTAAGCCGCGTCGCGCTTGCTAGGCAGGATCCGAGGCAACGTCTTTGGCCCTGGCGTGGTGCTCCTCGCCGGGGCCGTCGCCCTTGTGGCCGCGCTCGTCTGGTCCGTGTCCGTCGGCGCGGCAGGCATCGACCTGGGTACCGTGTGGCGGGCCGTCTTCGCCTTCGACCACTCTTCCAGTCAACATCTGGTCATCCAGGAGTTCCGCCTGCCGAGGGTGGTCGCCAGCGCCGTGGTGGGCGCCAGCCTGGCAGTAGCGGGCGCGCTGATGCAGGGACTCACCCGCAACCCGCTCGCCAGTCCGACGCTAATGGGCCTGAACGGCGGCGCCAGCCTCCTCCTCGTCATCGGTATCGCGTTCCTGCCGGGGTTAGGCTTCACCGGTCTGATGCTCATGTCGTTCGTTGGCGCCGCTTGCGGCGTGGGGCTCGTGTACGGGCTCGGCAGTAGCGGGCGTGGCGGTCTCACGCCCGTGCGCCTCGCGCTCGCCGGCACGGCCGTCTCGGCCCTGCTAGGGTCGTTGGCCGACGGGATCGTGCATGCTACCCGCATCGCGCAGGACGTACTCTTCTACCTGGCGGGCGGCGTCCAGGGCGTGCGGTGGCCCCAACTCGACCTCATGCTGCCCTGGGCGCTCGGCGCGTTGGCGCTTGCCATCCTGCTGGCACCCGGCGTGGCGCTCCTGAACCTCGGCGAGGACGTCGCACGCGGGCTCGGGCAACGCACCGGCCGGCTGCGCTTCCTAGCGAGCCTCTGCACGCTCGTCCTCGCGGGCGGCGCCGTGGCGCTCGCCGGCGGCGTCGGCTTCGTCGGGCTAGTCGTGCCGCACATGATGCGGTTCTTGGTCGGCGTCGACTACCGGTGGATCATCCCCGGCTCCGCCGTATTCGGGGCCTTGCTACTCGTGCTGGCCGACCTCGGCGCCAGGATGGTCAACCCACCCTACGAGCTCCCAGTCGGCCTCATCACCGCGCTGATCGGCGTGCCGTTCTTCATCTACCTAGCCCGCCGCGGCGACCAGGGGTTGTGATGACCCGCCCGTTAGCCCTGGTCCTCATGCTGCTGCTCGGCGCCACCGTGCTGAGCCTCAACCTTGGGTCGTTCCGCATCACGCCCGGCGAGCTCCTGCAGACCGCCGCGGGGCGCGGCGATGCGAACCAAGAGCTCGTGCTCTACCGGATCCGCCTGCCACGCCTCACGATGGCCGTCCTCGTCGGGATCGGGCTCGCGACGGCCGGCGCAGTCCTGCAAGGTGTCACGCGCAACTCGCTCGCCGACCCCGGCATCCTCGGGCTCACGGCAGGAGCAGGACTCGCCGTCATCCTGCTCATCTACCTGCAGGAACGCGGTCTCGCCGTTCCGCCCGGCATCAGACCGGTCGTCGCCTTCGCGGGGGCCGGGCTCGCGGCCGCCGTCACCTTCCTCGCGGCCAGACGGCACGGCGTGGTGCTGCCCTCGCAGCTCCTGCTAGCGGGGATCGCGGTGAACGCCGGGCTGTCCGCCGTAACGCTCGTGCTCTCCATGCGCCTAGACCGCAAGCTCTACGATCAGGCCGTGACGTGGCTCGCGGGGACGCTGGTGGGGCGCGACTGGCAACAGGTCCTCTCCCTACTGCCCTGGCTGATCGTCTTGCTTCCCATACTGTGGGCGCGCTCGCGACCGCTCGACATCCTCGGGCTCGGTGACGGCGCCGCCACCGGCCTCGGGGTCGACGTGCGCGGCGAACGCGCCTGGCTGCTGCTCGCGGCCGTGGGGCTGGCCGGGAGCAGCGTGGCCTTGGCCGGCGGCATCGGGTTCGTCGGCCTGCTCGGGCCGCACCTGGCGCGGCGGCTCGTCGGACCGCAGCATGGGCGGATGCTCCCCCTGGCAGCGTGCCTCGGGGCGCTCCTGGTGGTGAGCGCCGACATCGTGGCACGTAACCTGCTGCGACCAGTCGAGCTCCCCGTCGGGATCGTGGTGGGCGCCATCGGCGCGCCCTACTTCCTATACCTGCTCGCGCGTGCCGGACGCGAGGGTGAGATATGAGGAGCCCAGACTCGCCGGCGCCGGATGGCCGCGAGCCGGTCGCGCGCGGGTTGCGCGCGGAAGGGCTGTCGTTCACCTACCGCGACGACCTCGTCCTGAAGGCGCTCGACATCGAGATCCCGGCCGGCCGGATAACCGCGATCATCGGCGCGAACGGCTCCGGCAAAAGCACAGTACTGAAGAACATGGCGCGCCTCCTCAAGCCGAGCGCGGGCGCCGTCTACCTCGACGGCCAGGCGATCCATCGCCTCCCCACCAGGTTGGTCGCGCAGCAGCTCGCCGTCCTGCCGCAGGCACCGCAAGCCCCCGACGGTCTCAAGGTGCGGGAGCTGGTCCGGTACGGCAGGCACCCGTGGCAGGGCGGCATGCGGCCGTTGAGCAAGCAGGACGAGGCCAAGGTCGACGAGGCCATCGCGCTGGCAAACCTCGAGGACCTCGCGCACCGCCCAGTCGGCAGCCTGTCGGGCGGCCAACGTCAACGTGCCTGGATCGGGCTGGCGCTCGCGCAGGACAGCCCGCTGTTACTCCTTGACGAGCCCACGACGTCGCTCGACCTCGCCCACCAGTTCGAGGTCCTTACGCTGCTCGAGCGCCTCAACCGCGAGCGCGGCAAGACCGTCGTACTCGTGCTGCACGACATCAACCACGCGAGCCGTTACGCCCACCGGGTAGTCGCCCTGCACGAAGGCCGCGTAGTGGCGTCGGGCCCGCCCCGTGAAGTGCTCACGGCGGACAACCTACGGACCGTGTACGGCATCGAGGTCAGGTTGATCGAGGACCCGGTGACCGGCGGCCTGCTCTGCCTACCCGTCGGGTAGGCTGGGCGTCACATGCCTACCCCCATACGGGCGACCGGACCGGCACCTAACCGCTGGCGTGGCCTGACAGCGCTGCTGACCGCCAACGGCCTCGCCTGGACAGGCACGGCGCTAGCCTCGCTGGCCGTTCCATGGTTCGTCCTGAGCACGACCGGCAGTGCCTTACAGACCGGCCTGGTGGTGTTCGCGCAGATGGCGCCGTACGTGCTGGCCCAGGCCCTGTCGGGGCCCCTGATCGACCGGGTCGGTCCGAAGCGCATAAGCGTGTTGGGCGACGTGGTGATCGCCGTAGCCATGGGGACGATCCCGCTACTACACGCGTCGAGCGCCCTGAGCCTGCCTCTCCTGATGATCCTGCTGGCCGTCGTCGGCGCGGCCGAAGGCCCCGCCAACTCCGCCAAGAGCGTGTTCGTGCCCGACGTCACAAGTCGGGCCGGCGTGCCGCTCGAGCGGACGACCGGCCTCCTGAGCACCGTGCAGCGGACAGCGTGGACTCTGGGGCCCGCCATCGGCGGGGTGCTCATCGGCGCATGGGGCGGATCCGGCACCTTGGCCGTTACGGCCGTGCTCGCCGCCGTGAGCGCCGGCCTCACGGCCCTCGCGCTGCCCGACTCGAGGGGCGAGGACGCGGGCACCGACGCTCGCCCGGCGGTCGGCTACTTCGCACGGCTCAAGCAAGGGTTCGACTTCATCCGCGGCGATTCCCTGCTCCTCGCGATCTACTGCATGGTCGCCATCACCAACCTGCTCGACGGCGCCATGTTCTCGATCCTGATGCCCTTGTGGGTCATGGACCGCGACCTCGGACCGGAGTTCCTCGGCCTGCTCGCCGCCGTGCTGAGCGGCGCCTCCATCGCGTCGAGCCTCGTCGCGGCCGCGTGGGGTCACCGCCTCCCCCGCCGGCTCGTGTACCTGGGCGGGTTCTTCCTCGCCGGCGCGCCCCGCTTCCTGGTGTTGGCGCTCGGGGCCGGGGTCCCCGCCATACTCGGCACCTACCTGATCGCCGGGTTGGGCAGCGGCTTCCTGAACCCGATCATCGGCGCGTTGCAGTTCGAGCGCATCCCCCGCAACATGCTCGGCACCGTGCGTGGGCTCGGGACCGCGATCTCGTGGGCCGGCCAGCCGTTCGGGGGCCTGGTCGGCGGGGCGCTCGCGACGGGCTTCGGGTTGGTGAAGGCGCTGCTGATCGGAGGAACGGCCTACTTCTTGACCACCACGTTGCCCGGGCTGTTGCCGCAGTGGGCGGGGATGCGGAGCGGCAAGGACACTCCGGCAGAGCGGAACTGAAGCCGGCCGGCGTCGTCAAGCGCGGCTCAGCCGACCTGCAACCCGAGCGCGGTCGCCAGCGCCCTCTACCCGAGGTACTGTTCTCCATCGGTCCGGCCTTTCACGGTGCGGTCGGCGCGCAGGAAGAGCCTGCGCACTCGGCCTGGTGTGCTTATGGGGCATTGTAGCGGGGTGTCGATTACTGTAATCGTGAACCGGAGGCACCGCGCATAGCTGTCATGTTTCACTTATCCGCCGCAGTCGATGACACCGCCCTATCGCGTTTGCATCACCGTGCCTTCGGCTCGGATTCGACGGCTGTCGTTCCCTGGCGTGAGCGACTAAGCCGCTACAGCCTCTTCTGGGTCAGCGCGACCGAGGCCGAGGACATCGTCGGGTTCGTGAACGTCATAGGCGACGGGGGTGCGCACGCCGTCGTCCTCGACACCGTCGTGTCGCCCGAGATGCAGGGCAGGGGGATCGGCAAACAGCTGATCGAGATAGCGGCAACCGAGGCCCGCGCCCGCGGGTGTCACTGGCTGCACGTCGATTTCGAGCCGCGACTAGCGGGCTTTTATGTGGACGTCTGTGGGTTCCGGGCGACGACGTCAGGGCTTCGAAGGTTGATCTGAGAGCGGCACACTCACTACAGCTGGCAGTGCCATCCGCAGCGCCCGGCGTCGTAAGTGGTGCTAGGTTGTGCCATGTCCACGACTGAACGCAAGCCGCGTACGGATGCAACGACCACGCGCGACGCGACGGTGACCGTCCTGCCGGCCAACGAGGCGTCATGGGACGACCTGCAGACGGTCTTCCGCGAAGGCGGAGACGCCGCCGGATGCCAGTGCCAGTGGTTCAAGCTACAGCGCACCGAGTGGCGCACGACGCCGCGTGCCGAACGGACCGCCCTCCTAAGGCAACAGACAGCCTGCGGCCACGCCGAGGCCACCCACACCACGGGCTTGGTCGCGTACCTGGAC
>JBDZVI010000135.1:0-3944 GCA_040255585.1 Deinococcaceae bacterium | reverse complement strand
GCGAGGCCACGGCCAACGACGGGTCATCTCGAAGCTGCCGTATTGGGAGCACCAGAAAGCGCCCGTCCGGGAGCCTCACCGGGTAGCCGTGGCGCCACGGACCGTCGCCGGGGCGCATGCCTTCGGGCAGCTCTTCCTCGGTGACGAAGCGTTGCCAGTAGTTCGTGGTCGGCTCGGTGAAGTGCGCCTTCGCGGTCATCCGGTCGGCATCGTAACCGACTGCCGCAGGAGCGCGATAACCCTCGCCCGGTGCTCGGAAACTACCGGCCCCACACTAGAACCGCGTGTGCTTCACGCCGTAAAGATCCCCATCGGCAGCGGCGATGAGGCGCCGCAACACGTCCGCCGCGTCCACGTCCTCGCCTGACGCCTCCGCGTGGCCGCGCCCCGCCGCGCGCGGCCGCAGGCTGGCTCGTCCGATGCTGACATCCAAGCGCCCCTTGTGCGGGGTCGGTTGGTTGGCGATCGACTCCCGTATGCGCGGGATGAGTGCGGCGGCCGACTGCGCGTCGAGCCCGGGGAGCAGGACCACGAACTCGTCGCCGCCTAGGCGCGCTATCAGGTCGTACGGCCTGACGCGCGCTCGGATACCGTTCGCGATGGCGCGCAGCGCCTCGTCGCCCACCTGGTGACCCCAGCTGTCGTTGATGTTCTTGAACTCGTTCGCGTCCACCATCAGGAGGCTGACCGGCGAACCGTTGCGTGCCGCCCGTTTCAGCTCCTGCTTCGCGCGCTCCTCGAAACCACGACGGTTGAGCAGTTCCGTGAGAGGATCCAGGTGCGCCTGCACCGCCAGTTCCGCCGTGACGCGACCACTGAACAGGAGGAAGTAGGCAAACACTGCCCCCAGGGCGATGACCACGCTGACAGCGACGAACAGGTTGGGAAGGGCTTCGTCGCCGAGCAGAGGCGGTGCGCCGCCTTGGGCCAAGGTAAGGACCACCCGCATGACGAGCAGCGCAGCGGACGTGGCCATCCAGTAGGCGGCGGCTCGCCTCCCCGGGTTGAAGAGCACGCCGCGAGGCGCCACGAACAAGCGTCGCGCGGCCAACGTGAGCAGTAACGCCAACGCCACCGACATCACGATCACGCGCACGGAATACGCATCCACGACGTACCGCGCCAGCGCCGTAGCCAGGATGGCGGGAGCGACGACGCAAGCGTAGACCCAGCTGGTCGCCTTCTCGCCGTCCAGGAGCCGGATACTCTGATACACAAGCGCCGCGGCGATCAGGTACAGCAGGTTGCCGCCCAGCAACGACAGCGCTTCGGGCACCAGGCCCTCGAGCGCGATAAGAGCCCATGAGATCCCTAGCGTGGCGGTGGCCAAAGTGCCGACGCGTGCGCCGCGCCTAGTATCGGCCGGGAGGGTGCGCACCAGCAGGCCCAAGGTGATCGTGGTGACGGCCAGGAAGCCGACGGCCATGACGAATACCGTGCGGGCGTCAAGGGTCATGGTGGACCCGCCTCGGGGATGTTAGGTCGTCGAGTGTCGGCATGCTCTGGGGAGTATAGGCGAACTTCTTCGGGCACAACCTGCCCGGTGTTCAAGAGTGCCGGCTGCCGGCCTAAGGTTTCAAAGGCCCGCGGCCAAGTATAGGGTCTCCCGCCGTTCGAGGGCCGCCCCGGAAATTTCCCGCATGTTCACTGCAATCCGCATGTTCACGATGTCGTGAACATAGGACGTTCAGTGAACCTCACGTGGTCGTCCACCCCTATCCATGACGCGGGAAGAAGCCGCTTGTCACGGCGAACGCCCGGCGAACTTAACGACCTCGCCCAACAGCGGCAGCCTCGTGATCTTCAACTCGGCGAAGTGTCTAGTCGGTCGGTCATACCCGACGCGCACGAGGCCCATGAACTCTGCGAACCGCTCCAGAGCCCTGAGCTGGTAACAGCGGGCGACGACCTTCCGCGGCTCCTCGTATGGGCTCTCTTCCACCTCGGCCGTCACCGCGGGGAAGGCGTTCAGGAACTGCTCGGCGTAGAACCCTGCCGATCTGGTCTCGCTTCCGAAGCGCATGAGGAGGTAGGCCGTGAAGGCCCATGAAGTCTGCACCAGGTCGAGGTCCGGGTAGCCGTCCATGTAGGCCCAGTTGTAGTCCTCGACGAAGGCCCGGAACAGGGCCGGGTAGACACCCCGCGCTCCGTGTTCCTGGACAAGACGCTTGGCCTTTCGAGTGAGCTCGAGGTGGCCGCGATACTTCCTGACCAACCCGGCCAGCTCCGCAACCTTGCGCGTGACGCGCAACGCAGGAAAGTCGCTCTCCCTGTTGGGCATCGAGCCGTCAAGGTAGAACGGGCCGGCCGAGCCGGCGTCGGTTGCGAACCGCTCCGCAGCGGCGCGGCACAAGGCTCGTGGCAGGTTGCCCTTCTCAGTCAGCTTGATACCGCCGCCGGCCAGGCTCTCGGCCATGAACATGAAGAGGTCCAAGATCTCGGCGGTGGGTTCGGAATCCAGGACCACCGGTATGACGATTACGCCGGGCGAGTCGAAAGGCGCGTAGAGGAGTTGCGCCATCTCCTCTGGAGAGAGCCCGTTGAACTCCGGGAGCGGCGTGCGGTTGCGTATGCGCACGTACTCGTGGAGATGCCTCTGGGCAGCCTCCAGAGAAGGGAACTCATGGCGCGCCATCTCAGCCGCGATCTCCTGGCTGGCGCCGCTCAGTGCGCTCTGGCCGCCGGCGCTTCCGATCCTGCCGTGGCAGTGCTTGTACTTCATGCCGCTGCCGCAAGGGCACGGGTCGTTACCTCCGATCGGAGGCATGGCTAACGGTAGCGCGTGCGAGTCGCCGACAGTTGCCGCGGTCTGCGGTCCGCGGTTCGCGAGCCACCCCCCTTGTGCTGCGGGCCGCGTTCCTCCACAATCGCCTGCGTGGAATGGCTCACCAGTCCGGCCGCTTGGGTGGCGCTAGCCTCCCTCACCGTCCTCGAGATCGTCCTCGGGATCGACAACATCGTCTTCATCTCCATCCTCGCCGGTAAGCTGCCGGCCGAGCAGCGAGACCGTGCCCGCGTGTTCGGCCTAGCCCTTGCCATGCTCACACGCATCGCACTGCTCTTCTCCATCAGTCTCCTATCGCACCTCACGGCGCCGCTGTTCTCTCTGTTCGGCATGGAGATAACCGGACGGGATCTCGTGTTCCTGCTCGGCGGCATGTTCCTGATCTTCAAGGCCACGCAGGAGATCCACGAGCGCCTCGAGGGCCCCCGGCAGGCACACCATGAAGGCGCTGGTCAACGCGCGGCCACCTTCGCCGGCGTCATCACCCAGATCGCGCTGCTCGACGTGGTCTTCTCGCTCGACTCCGTCATCACCGCGGTCGGCATGGCCGACCACTTGGCCATCATGATCGCGGCCGTCGTCATCGCGGTCGGCGTGATGATGCTGTCGGTGAACTCGGTGGCCGGCTTCGTGGAGCGGCACCCCACCGTCAAGATGCTCGCCCTCTCCTTCCTCCTCCTGATCGGCACCACCCTCGTGGCCGAGGGGCTCGGACAGCACGTGCCCAAGGGTTACGTCTACTTCGCTATGGGCTTCAGCGTGATGGTCGAACTCTTCAACATGCGGGCTCGGGCCGTGCGGGAGCCGGTGACGTTGTATGAGCGCGGGCCGAAAGCGTAACGGACGCGCGACGCGTCAAGAACGCTCGCGCCAAGCCCCTCTTGGAGGCACGCTGGTCGAGTCGGAAGGCAAAGCTAGTCCCGAGATGGTGGTCGCACGGGCGCGCGAGCGGGTGCATTTGACCGATAGTGAGTTGCCGGCAGAAACCATCTTGGCAGGCAGGGACGCCGACCGCAGATAGGGCCGTCCCCCGTCCGCATCGATAAAAGGTGCCCGGCCTTAGGGTTAGCTCAACCAACCAGTCCGTTAGGCCGAGTGGCTTCGCCACCCCGCAACACCCTATCCACATGCCGCCAGGCCTTCTCCGCATGCTCGGCGC
>JBDZVI010000004.1:0-89303 GCA_040255585.1 Deinococcaceae bacterium | reverse complement strand
CCCTGGCGCAGCACGTCCATGTTATGGAGGTGCTCCTTCCAGTGCTGGTCGACGACCTGAAGCACGATGAAGCGCTCCAGCTCGCGCAGGAGCGGCGCGCCGAGCTCTCCCTCGCGCGCCCGGTACGCCTCCTCCATCTTCTCGACCAGCTCGTCCGTGACGTCGTCGGGCTGCTTGCCCCGGTACTTCTCGAAGTCCATGCCCTCGAAGACGGGCACCGCGTCGGCGAGGGAGGTGCGCAGCGCGTTAACGTCCTGCTCCTCGAACTCGAGTTGCGGGTTCAGGTAGCGCTGGACCTGGGCGTCGACGTAGTTGGCGATCATCTCCTGCACGTCGTCAGACATGTCGTTGCCGAGCAGGACCTCGCGGCGTTGCGCGTAGATGACCTCGCGCTGCTTGCTCATGACGTTGTCGTACTCGAGGAGCTGCTTGCGGATCCCGAAGTTGCGGTCCTCGACACGTTTCTGGGCGCGTTCGATGGCGCCGGTCACCATGCGGGCCTCGATGGGCTGCGAGTCGTCCATGCCGAGCCGGTCCATCATGCCGAGGACCCGCTCGTTGGCGAAGAGGCGCATGAGGTCGTCCTCGAACGACACGTAGAAGCGGCTCGAGCCAGGGTCGCCCTGCCGGCCGGCGCGGCCGCGGAGCTGGTTGTCGATGCGGCGCGACTCGTGGCGCTCGGTGCCGATGATGTGCAGGCCGCCAAGACCGACGACCTTGACGTGGTCGGCGTCGGCTTCGTCGCGCAGGCGCTCGAGGCGCGGGATGATCTCCTCCGTGAGCCCCTCGAGCTTCTGCAGGGCCGCGCGGGCCTGGTCCGGCCTGCGCATCATGATGGCCTTGATGAAGAGCTCCGTGTCGGAGTCGTAGCGGTCGAAGCCCTCGCGCTCGACGAGCTGACGCGCGAGCCACTCGGCGTTGCCACCCAGCACGATGTCCGTGCCACGACCGGCCATGTTGGTGCTGATGGTGACGGCCCCCGACCGGCCGGCCTGCGCCACGATCTCGGCCTCGCGTCCGTGGTACTTGGCGTTCAGGACCTCATGCTCGATGCCGCGCCGCTTAAGGAGCTTGGAGAGCCGCTCGGAGGCGTCGATGGTGACGGTGCCTACGAGGATCGGCTGGCCGGTGGCATGCACGGCCGCGATCTCTTCGACGACGCTGGCGAACTTGCCCTCCTCCGTGCGGAAGACGATGTCTTCCTCGTCCTTGCGGATGACGGGCTTGTTCGTAGGGATCACGAGGACGTCGGTAGAGTAGATCTCCTGGAACTCCTTCTCCTCGGTCTTGGCAGTGCCGGTCATGCCGGCGATCTTGCCGTAGAGCTTGAAGAAGTTCTGGTAGGTGATGGTGGCGAGCGTCTGGTTCTCGCGCTCGATCTTCACGCCTTCCTTCGCCTCGATGGCCTGGTGGAGGCCCTCCCCGAAGCGCCTACCGGGCATGAGGCGGCCGGTGAACTCGTCCACGATGACGATCTGGCCACCGTCGTCCTTCACGTACTCCTGATCGAGGTGGTAGTGCTCGGCCGCGCGTAGCGCCTGGCGCAGCATGTGGCCGATCTCCATGTTCTCCGGGCTGAAGATGTTGTCGATGCCGATGAGCTTCTCGGCCTTCGCGATGCCCGCTTCGGTGAGGTGGATGTCCTTCGACTTGGCGTCGGCGGAGTAGTCGCCGGTGGCCGGCTTTTCGCCTTCGGCTGGCTCACCCTTCTCCAGCTGCGTGGCGACCTTGGCCATCGTGTAGTACTTGTCGGTGGCGAGCTCGGCCGGCCCGGAGATGATGAGGGGCGTGCGCGCCTCGTCGATCAGGATCGAGTCGACCTCGTCGATGATCGCGTAGTTGAGGGGCGTGTCCTCGCGCAGCACGAGTTGGTCGGGGCGGAACGCCATGTTGTCGCGGAGGTAGTCGAAGCCGAGTTCAGAGTTGGTGATGTAGGTGATGTCGTTGCGGTACGCCTCGCGCCGCTTGGGGCCGTCGGTGTCGTGCTGGATGACGCCGACCTTGAGCCCGAGGCCGCGGTACACGGGGCCCATCCACTCGGCCCCGGTCCTGGCGAGGTAGTCGTTGGTGGTCACGAGGTGGGTGCCCTTGGCGGAGAGGGCGTTGAGCGCCAAGGCGAGCGTGGCGACCAGCGTCTTGCCTTCGCCCGTCTTCATCTCGGCGATCCGCCCGGCGTGCAGGGCCGCTCCGCCGATGAACTGGACGTCGTAGTGCCTCAGGCCGAGGTAGCGCTTCGCCGACTCCCGCGTGAGGGCGAACGCCTCCGGTAGGAGCGCATCGAGGCTCTCGCCACCCTCGAGGTGCCGGCGGCGCAGGGCGGCGTAGGCTTCGGCCAGGTTGTCGATGGCCTCGAACTTGGCCTCCAGCGCGTTGGCCGCGTTGACCGCCTCCGACTGGAAGCGCTTGACCTCGCGGTCGTTGTTGTCGAAGAGTTTCTGAACGAATCCGAGCATCTCGTTATGGACCTTTCCGCGCTTGCCGCCCGGCTCCCCGGCGTACGGGGCTCACGGGTGCGTACCGCCTGGCGCGCCGTATGGCCGGCTTGGGCTCGGCCGGGGCGCGCCCGCTGCGGAGTCAACAGGGCACTCTAGCACGCTGTCAGGCGCCTCCGACGCAGCATATGGGACGTGTCTGTGGGTGGGCTGAGGCCGTCGGGGCGGGGCGGATGACGTCTTAGGCGAAAGCCCTAACCCGGCGGCACCCTTACCAGGGTGAGCGTGTTGGTGCCGTACTGCTTCCGGCGCGCCTCGGCGCCGGCGAGCGCGTTGGGAAGGGCGGGGGAGGCCATCTCGCTCGGGTGCTGCAGCACGTAGAGCCCCCCGGCGCGCACCGCGCCGGAGGCGAGGAGCGTGGTGAAGATGCCAGGCAGATCGTCCGGGTACGGCGGGGCCGCCACCAGGACGTCGAACTCGCCCTGGTGGGCCTTCGCATAGGCCACCGCGTCGCCCACGAGCACCTCGACGTCGAGCCCCATGCTCCTGGCGTTGTCACGGACGACCCCCGCCGCGGCACGCGACAGGTCGACGCACACGGCGCGCCACCCTCGGCTGGCGGCTTCGAGACCCATCGCGCCGCTGCCGGCGTATAGGTCCAGGAAGCGCCCGCGCGGCTCGAAGGCGATGATGTCGAAGAGCGCTTCGCGCAGGCGTACCGGGCTCGGCCTCGTCCCGCGCGGCGGGACCTTGAGGGGCCTGCCTTTCGCGGTGCCTGCCAGGATGCGCGGACTCGCCATGCCGACGAGCATAAACCGGGCGCGCTAGACTGGGTCCTCGTGATCCGCAACCTCGAGCCCGACGAACTCGTGTGGTTCATGGGCCGCGCCCTCGCTTTCGTCGGGCACGCCGACCCGCACGGCCTCGCCCTACGCCTTAACGTCCGGCTCAAGGACCCGGTGGCCGACGCAGCGCGCTGCTACGTCAACACGCGGCAGGGGGACGCCGGACGGGGGGCGGAGCCCAGTGCCGGGTTGTTCGTCGAGGTGCGCGCTAGCGGCGCAGGTGCGCGCACGGCGACCCTCACGACCGTGTGGCATGCCGACGACCCGGACGCGCTCGTCGCGCTGGTCGAGCACGTGCTGGCGCGCGAGGCGCCGGAGGCGGTGACGGTCCCCTTGCACCTGTTGAGGGAAGACACGGCGCTCGGGCTCGCCGAGCTGTTCGCTCCGCTTGGCTTCGAGCGCTTCGACGTGAGCCGCATGCGTTTCGAACTGACCGAGGTGCCCCCCATGGGCCGCCCGCTCGTCCTCGAGGCCTGGCAGCCGGGCAGCGAGCAGGACTTCAGGGGGGTCTTCGAGGCGTGCGAGGGCGGACGCGTGAGCGACGCCAGGTGGTCGTACATGAAGCGCCAGGCCGGGGCGTTCCAGCCCGACCTCTGGTTCGTCGCACGCGACGGACTCGACCAGGACCCGGTCGGCTACGCGTTCACGGGCGCCACGAGTCGGGAGCTCGACGCGGCCTACGAGCTGACGGCCGTCGGCGTCCTGAGGAGCCACCGCTCCGACAGTGAGATGCTCAGGCGCCTGGTGGTCTCAGTGCTGCGGGAACTGGCGGGCAGGAGCCCGGTCGGCACCGTAGACACGGTCCTGGGATCGGCGGATCCCAAACTGGGCGCGATCCTGACCTCCATCGGCTTCACCGGCTCCGAGAAGACCCCCGTGCTCTTGCGGTTGCCGCACTGACCGGCCAGGCGGGGGCGCCCGTCAGGGCCTCCCCCGGTGGGCGGGCAGGTAGCGCTCCCAGATAGGGTCGATGTCGGGCATGACGCCGTAGGCGCTCGAGAACATGAAGCGTGGCGCGTACGGCTGGCGCAGCAAGCGCAGGCCGGCCTCGTCGGGCGTCCGGTCGCGCTTCTTGGCGTTGCACGCCTTGCAGCACGCCACCACGTTCTCCCAGGTGGTCCCGCCGCCCCTGCTGCGCGGCATGACGTGGTCGAGCGTCAGGTCGAACGTGCGGCGCGAGCAGTACTGACAGGTGTGGTCGTCGCGGCGGAAGACGTTCTTGCGGTTGAATGCCACGCGCTGCCTGAACGGTCCGCGCACGAAGCGGCGCAGCTTCACCACGCTGGGCACGGGGAAGAGGGCGTTCGGGGAGCGCAGGAAGTAGCCGGAGTCCTCCACGCGCTCCACGACGTCGTGCATCAGGAGCGTGACCGCCCGTTTGACCGAGCAGACGTGCAGGGGCTCGAACGAGGCGTTGAGGATCAGCACCCGCGCGCCGTTCAGGTTCTCGAGGGGGCGCACGTCACCGGCGGGCGCCTCGGCTCGCTCGGTGCGAGGCTCCGTGGCCGGTGCCTGTACGGCGCTCATGGTGTCGACTTCGGTGGCGGTCCGACCCTCCAACGGTTGGCGTTGGGCGAGAGTATAGCAGTGAGTCGCGCGCGAGCACGCTCACGAGCGCGCGGTCGCGGCGACCGGTTGGTCGGACGACCGGGGCCGCGCGCTAGCCGGGCTCGAGGGCCAGGGCTACGAGGCGCTCGACGAGCTCGGGGAAGCCGACGCCCGCCTGCGCCCATAGCCGCGGGTACATGCTGTGCGGTGTGAAGCCGGGCATGGTGTTTATCTCGTTCAGGAGGAGCTTGCCGCTCTCGGGGAGGTAGAAGAAGTCCACGCGCGCCAACCCCCTGGCGTCGATGGCCGTGAAGGCGCGGAGAGCCGCCTCGCGGCATGCCGTGGCGACGTCCTCGGGGACGTCCGCCGGTACGCACAGTTCCGCCAGCCCGTCCGTGTACTTGGCCGCGTAATCGTAGAAGGCGCTGGTGTACCTCACCTCCCCGACCGGGCTGGCCGCCGGGGAGTCGTTGCCGAGGACCGCGACCTCGAGTTCGCGCGCGCCGCCGGCGGCGGCCTCGACGATCACGCGGCGGTCGTGCGCCAGCGCCTCGGCTAGCGCCGCCTCCAGCTCCGCCTCGTCGGCGACCTTCGAGATGCCGATGCTCGAGCCGAGGTTCGCCGGTTTGACGAACAGCGGGTAGCCGAGCCGCTCGAGGCGGGCACGGACGGCGTCGGGCGCCTCGCGCCAACCGCGGGCGGTGACGGGCTCGTAGGCCACCTGGTCGAGCCCGTGGGCCGCGAACGCGGCCTTCATCGCCAGCTTGTCCATGCCGACGGCGCTCGCGAGCACGCCGGAGCCGACGTACGGCACGCCCATCACGTCGAGGAGTCCTTGGACGCGGCCGTCCTCGCCGTACGGGCCGTGGAGCAGGGGGAAGACCACGTCGAAGCCGCGCAGCGTCGCCTGCAGGTCGCCTGATCCGGTCTCCTCGGTCGGAGGTGCCGCGGGCGCACCGATGGGTGTGCCGAGCGCCCTCCTCGACTCGGCGGGTCCCAGCAGCCTGCCGTCTCTGGCGATGACGAGCGGGGTGACGCTCAAGCCGGCGGCGGCCCCAGTGGTGGCCACGGTGGAGGCCGCGGTGGCGGTCGCGGTGGCGGCTGCGGCGACGGCGCGGGCGGACGCGAGGGAGACCTCGTGCTCCGCGGAGCGCCCACCGCAGAGGAGCAGGACGCGCGTAGCGACTGTCATGCCCAGGCCATCCAGCGCGTGTGTAAGTTACACATGAGTAGCATAGTACTGCGCTGGCCGACGCCTGGCAAGACTCGGCGGCACGCGGGCTTGCCGACCGGCGGCTCGACGATCAGCCGGACCGGCCATGCGTCGGATAGGCCGACTTGGCCAGGCTCGGCCGCTAGCCGTCCCGCTCCGTCAGGCCCGCCACGCGGGCTCCCGCCGCTCGAGGAACGCCCGCACCCCTTCGGCGAGCTCCGCGCCCGACCTGGCGCTCACGTTGATGGCGACGGCCCGCGCCAGGCCTTCTTCGAGCGGCAGCCCCGGCGCCTCGAGGAGCAGCCGCTTGGTGAGGGCCAGCGAGCCGGGGGCGTTGCGCGCCAGTTCGGCCGCCCTTGCGCACGCCGACTCGAGGACCTCGTCATCGGCGACCACGGCGTTGACGAGGCCCATGCGCTGCGCTTCTTCCGCTCCGACGAGGCGCGCGCTCAGGAGCAGGTCGCGCACGTGTTTCTCGCCCACCTGGCGCGCGAGCAGCACGCCGACGAGCGCGGCGACGAAGCCGATGCGGGCCTCCGTGTAGCCGAGAGTGGCGCCGCGTCCCATGACGGCGAGATCGCACGCGGTCACGAGCCCGGCGCCGCCTGCCACGGCGGGGCCGTTCACGGCCGCTATGACCGGCTTGGAGAGGGTGAGGAGCAGCAAGTAGAGTCGGGCCAACGCCTCCGAGTCCCTTTGGTGCTCCGCCTCGGCATACGTCAGGGTGCCTTCAAGCTCGGCCAGGTCCAGCCCCGCGCAGAACGCCTTCCCGGCCCCGGTCAGCACGACGGCGCGCACGGCGGGCTCCGCTTCGGCCCAGGCCAGGGCGTCGGTCAGGTCGGCCCGCAACGCGCGCGAGAGCGCGTTCCGTCGCTCGGGCCGATCCAGCGTCAGAACCGCGACGTGGCCCCGCACGGCGCGGGAGACGGTGCGCGCCTCGCCTCGGACCGCATCGGAAGGCGTACCGGTCGACATGCCCGATGATACCGGTAGGGTGGCGCGCGCGGCTCACGAACGGGCCAGGGCCTGCGAACAAACCGACTGCGCCCCTCATACGAGGCTAGTACGCTTTGAGGGTGAAGCTCCGTCTCGCTGCCATGCTCCTCGCCGCCTTGGTCGGCGCCACGCTGCTCGCGGCCTGCGCCCCGGGCGCGGCCGTCCTGGCGCCGCCGACGTTCAAACTGGACGCCGCCAACTCCGGCTTCGTCCGCATCGACCCGCCCGGTGTCGGCGACGGCTCCGCGCTCTTCCGCCTAGCGCTCAGCGTCGAGAACCCCAACCCCGTCGGCGTGCGCCTCGCCGGCCTCGACGGCGACCTGTTCCTCCGGGACGCGCGCGCGGCCTCCTCGTCCTTCCGCGGCGGCATCGATCTGCCGGCCCGCGCCAGCGCCCCCCTCGTACTGGACGTTAAGGTGCCGCTCGGCGCCGCGCCCGTCCTCCTCGACACCATCGCCAACTTCGTGGCCGGCAACGCCGTCCAGTACCGCTTCGACGCGGCCGTCACCATCGACGTCCTCGGCGCCCCACAGCGTTTCCCGACCTTCACGGTGGCGCGCGGCGAGTTGACGAGGCCCGCCGGTCTGACACCGCCGCAGTTCGCGCTCACGGGCACCGAGCTGCGGTTCGAGGCGCTCGACCGCGCGCGGCTCAGCCTGACCGGCGAGCTGACGAACCCGGGCCTGATCGGCTACCTGGCGGCGGTGCCGCAAGCCACGCTGTCGGTCGGTGGCGCCGCGGCGGCGACCATCGCCCTCGCGCCCCTCCAAGTGCCCGGAGGCGGGACCGTGCCCGTCGTCTTGGAGTTCACGTTCGCCCCGCTGACGCTTGGCGCTGCCATCGCCGCACAGGTGCAGGCCGCCTCGGTCGGAGCCGGCGGGCTCAGCCTGCAACTGGCCGGCGCCTGGCGCCTAGAAGCGCCCGGTATCGCGACCATGACGCTCGGGGCGACGACGTTCCTCCGCGACGCGTTGCGCTAGACGAGCGCACCTCCGCCCCGGCGTCCCTACTTGCGCCCGTCCGGCTGCCGCGCCCTGAAGCGCGGCAACCACCAGTTCCATCCGCCCGCCAGCGCCATCACGGAGGGCACCAGCGCGAGCCGCACGAGGGTGGCGTCCAGTATCACCGCCACGCTGAGGCCGAGGCCGAGCGTGCGGATCAGTTCGACGTGCGAGAAGGTGAGCAGCGCGAACACCGTCACCATGACGGCCGCGGCGCTGGTTATGACTCCACCCGTCGTCGAGATGGCGGTGGCGACCGCGTCATGATCCGTCATGCCGCGCTCGTGCGCCTCGTGGATGCGCGCGACCATGAACACCTCGTAGTCCATGCTCAGGCCGAAGACGATGGCGAAGATGAACAGGGGTGCCGACGTGTCGATGTACCCGAGGACCTCGCCCAAGCCGAAGAGTCGATGGATGATCCCGTCCTGGTGGACGAGCGTCATGACCCCGAAAGCGGCGCATACGGTCAGCGCGTTGAGCAGCACGGCCTTGATCGGTATGAGCAGGGACTTGAAGGCCATGCCGAGCAGCAGCGCGGTGGTGATGGCCACGAGCGCTAGCGCCAACGGGAAGTAGGCGTAGAGCGCGCGCGTCCACTCCGTCCCCTGGACATACACCCCGCCTATCGAGCCGCGCAGGCCAAGTTCGAGGAGCGCGACCTCGAGCGCGCCGTGGACCTCCGCGCCCTGCGCCGGCGTCAGGGCGCCGACCGGCACGAGCTTGATCAGCGCGTAGCGGCCGTCGCGCGACACCGTCGCCCGCGCGAGCGGGGCGATCTCGCTGGCCAACGCCACCTCCCGGGTCGCGTAGTACTGGTACAGGAAGAGCTTGGGGATGCTCTCGAGCGCCATCGGAGACGAGACGCCGGCCACGTGCGCGAGCTCGCGCGCCCGCTGCGTGAGGAGCGAGACCTTGCGCACGTTCGCGGGGCGGTAGAAGCCTTCCTCGCCGAAGTCGACGACGACGTCGAACGGGTTGAGAAGCCCCTCGAGGCCCAAGCCTTCGAGGGCGTCGAGGGTTCGGCGCGCATCGGTGCTCGAGGTCAGTCCGCGGGCGCCCGGGTCAGCCACCTGCATCCTGAGCGACGGGAGCGCCAGGCCCACGAGCACCAACACGCCCGTGACGAACCAGAAGCGTGGGCGACGCATGATGCGTGTGGCCTGGGCGCGCCAGAACGCCCGACTGCGCAGGCCCGGCTCGCGCTTCGTCACGCGCAGCCAGTTGACCCGGTGGCCGAGGAGCGCCAGGGTGGCCGGCACGGCCGTGATCGCCACGAGCACGCTCACGCATAGCACGACCATGGCGCCGACGCCGATGGAGCGGATGAAGGCGACGGGCGGGACGAGGAGCGCCATGAGGCCGACGATGACGGTGAGCCCGCTGAAGGCGACGGCCTTGCCGGCCGTCTCGGCCGTGCGGGCGGCGGCCTTGCGCGTGTCGAACGTGCTGCGCAGCTCCTCCCTGAAGCGATTGACGATGAGCAGGGCGTAGTCGATGCCTGTCGCAAGCCCGAGCATCGTGACGATCGTCTCGGTGAACACGGCGAACTCAACCTGGTGGCCGATGAAGTACAGAAGGCCGAGCGACGTGACGATGGTGGTCATGGCGCTCAGGAGCGGCAGCAGGGACGCCACGACAGCGCCGAACGCCACGACGAGGATGAGCAGGGAGATCGGGAGGCCGAAGACCTCGGCGCGGCGGGCGTCGCGCTCGCTCACCTGTTCGAGCTCCACCACGGTCGCCGGCCCGCCCGAGAGGTCGAAGCGCAACTCGGCCACCTCGTCGAGGGCCGCGCGCACGCTCTGCGTCACGCGCTTGCCCTCGCTCAGGCCTGAAGCGTCGAGCCCTATGAGGAGCACGGAGAGGTCGTTGGCCTCGTCAAGCAGGTCGAGGCCCGTCGCGGCGCGGTAGTCGCGCACCGCTGTCGTGCCCTGGATGGCCGAGAGGCGGGTCCTGACGTCATCGAGGGCGGCCGCGTACTCCGGGCTGCCGGCGTGGACGCTGACCCCGTGGGCGACCGCCACGAGCGTGACCTCCTCGCCACCCTGGAACTCGCTGGCGAGCAGAGCTTGGACCGCGGCAGCCATGCCCTGGCTCGGCGCCTCCGGTTGCGCGCTCAGAACGTCCCCGACCCTCGCCGCGAACGGCAGGGAGACGGCGCTAACCGCGAACCAGGCGCCCAGCACCCAGCGGGGGTATCGCGCTACGAGGACGGCGAGGGCTTTGAACATGAGGGTAACGCGCTCAGCTGGCCAAGAACATGTCGATCGCCTGACGGACCTCGGTGCCCTTGGCGCTCACCTCCGCGGCCACGCGGCCGTCTCGCAGGAAGACGATGCGGTCGGCCACCATGGCGGCCGACGGGTCGTGCGTGACCATCACCACCGTCCAACCCGACGCGTCGACCCCGCGCCGCAGGAGCGCGAGGACCTCGGAGCCAGTCTTCGTGTCCAGGTTGCCCGTGGGCTCGTCGGCCAACACCACGGCGGGGTCGTTGATGAGCGCGCGCGCCAAGGCGACCCGCTGCCGCTGCCCGCCCGATAGCTGCCGCGGGCGGTGGTCGAGCCGATCCTCGATGCCCAGCAGGCGCGTGAGGCCCGGCAGCTTCGCCCGCCCTTCGGCCAAGCGCCCCGCCACCTCGGCCGGGAGGAGTATGTTCTCCCGCGCGCTCAGGGACGGGATGAGCTCGAACGACTGGAAGATGAACCCAAGACGGTCGCGGCGAACGGCCGTCAGCTCGTCGTCGCTCAACCCCGACGTCTTCCGCCCGGCCACCTCGACGACGCCGGAGTCCGGCTGATCGAGGAGCCCGAGCATGTGCAGCAGCGTGGTCTTGCCGCTCCCGCTCGGGCCCATCACGGCGACGAACTCACCCGCCGCCACCTCGAGGGTGACGCCGGCCAGAGCCGTGATGGTCTCGTCGCCCAGGTGATAGCGCTTGTGCAGGTCGCGGGCGGAGATGGAGAAGGGAACGTCAGACATGCTCACTCCAGGAGGCGAAGGCCTTGGTTGGCGCCATGCGCGCCGCGCGCCTGGCGGGGAAGAGCGACGCGACCAGCCCGACGACCGGCGACGCGAGCAGGGCGAGTAGCGCCAAGTACCACGGGAGACGGGGTTGCAGCACGAAACCCGTGAGGGCGCCGGCGCCGTTCGTGATCACGTTGGCTAGCAGGAGGCCGAAGCCGACGCCGATGACCGCGCCGATGGCCGTCACGATCACGCCCTCGGCGATCACGAGCGCCCGCACGCCGCCGCGGGTCAGGCCGAGCGTGCGCAGCACCGCTATCTCGTGACCCTTGTTGACGAGGTTCATGCCCAGCGTGTTGGCTACACCGAGGGCCGCCACGAGCACCGCGATGGCGAGGAGGATGCGGGTGGTCGCGAAGGCCTGGCTGGTCACGGCGAGGATGTTCGCGCGGTAATCGGCGTTGAGGGTGACGTCGAGCGCGAGTTCCGGGAAGGCGGCGACGAGGCGCTCGCGCACCGCCGCCTGCGTCTGGCCCGGAAGGACGGTGAAGATGTAGAGGTTGGGGTTGCCGCCGCCGAAACGCTCGATGGCGGCGATGCTGCCGATGACGGCCTCCCCGCCGCCGGTGAAGTCGACGACGACCCCGGCGACCCGGAACGCCTCGAAGCCGTCCGAGGTCCTTAGCTCGATCGAGGCGCCGCTCTCGACACCGTAACGGTCGCGCAGGGTGTTGGCGGCGAGCAGCTGGTCGCCGGTGAGCAGAGCCTGGTAGCCCGCCTCGTCGTCGCCCTGACCGGGCAGGTACTGGAAGCGTCCGAAGCCGCCCCTGGGGTTGAAGCGTTCCGGGTCGACCAGCACGAGCGCGATCGAGCGACCCCGGCTGTCACCGCCGTCCTCCTTGAAGCGTACGGCCGTGATCTTCACGCCGCTCACGACGTCGACCCCTTCGATGGCGCCGGCGCGCTCCGCGAAGTCGTCGGGGAACGTCACGGGGCTGGTCACGAACAGGTCGCCCACCACGGTCGTGTCGATCCAATCCGAGATGGCGCGGTTGGTGCTCGCCACCATACTGCCGACGCCGATCACTAGCCCCGTGCCGACCACGACCGTGCCGATGGCGACGCCGTTGCGACCGGCGTTGCGTTGCGCGGCGTCCGCGCCGAGCCGCCCCGGCGCGCCGAGAAGGCGGGTGAGCGGTCCCCTCGCCAGGCGGCTCAGCGAAGGCAGCATGGCGGGGGCGGTCAGCGAGACGCCGACGAAGAACAGACCGAGCGCCGCCGTGGTGGCGTAGATGGCCGTCGTGCCGGGCCAGGGCAGCAGCGCCGCCGCCACGCCGAGCAAGATGGCGAGCGCACCGAGCAACAGTGAGCCGCGCGGCACGGAGCCGGGCGCGGACTGGAGCGACGCGATCGGCGAGGCCTTGCCGGCGTTCAGGGCCGGGACCACGCCCGCCACGAGCGCGGCCACCATGCCGAGGACGCTGGCCGCCGCCACGTTCTTGATGGGTATCACGAGCGTCCTGAACTCGTAGCCGAGCGTGGCGGCGTTGACGTACGTCATGAGGTAGGAGAGGCCGATCCCCAACAGGATCCCTGCCACGACGCCCAGTACCGCCAGCACGAGCGCCTCGTACACGGCGAGCCGCCTGATGTCGGCCCTCGTCATGCAGATGGTGCGCAGGAGGGCGTACTCGTCACTCCGCTCGACCACCGTCGCCATCAGGCTGTTGTACGCGAGGAACGCTCCGAGCGCGAGGAGGGTGGCGGCGAGGACGCTCAAGCCCGACTGCAGGGTCTGCACGATGCCGAAGGTGAAGTTGCCGGTGGTGGCCGGCAACGTGACGGTGTAGTCGTCGCCGACGGCGGCGGCGAGCCTGAGCCTGGTCGCGTCTACCTGGTCGGCGCTCACCGCCTCGACCTCGAAGTTAGACACGCGCCCTTCCAACCGCAGCACCCGCTGAAGGTCCGCCAGGTGCATGATCCCGACGCGGCCGCCGTTGGTGCTGGCGACCCCCACCGCATCGTCGAGCAGGCCCGTCACGATGAACTCGGTCGGGCCGCCCGACGTCGTGAACGCGACCCTGTCGCCCAAGCGCATCCCCCTGGAGCGCGCGAAACCGTTCGCGATGGCTATGCCCATCGAGCCCGCCTGCGGCAGCGCGCCCGTCTCGAGGCTGGCCGGCAGGTCGTCCGGGTACTCCGTCAGGCGCCCCTGGATCTGAAAGCCGCTGTCGATGCCGGGAATGACGGAGCGGTCGACGACGCGCTCCGATCTGGCCGGCTCCGAGCGCGTCTGGAGCACGGGGTAGGCGGCGCGCACGCCCTCCGTGGCCCTGACGGCGCTCAGGAGGGGTTCCTCGTCGAAGACGGCACGGCCGCCGGGGCCCGGGGTGATCACGAGGTCGGCCTTGCCGGCCGCCGCCTGCAGGGCGCTCCTGAGGTTCGCCTCGACGTTGGCGCCGACCGAGAGGGTCGTGAGCACGGCCGCGATGCCTAGGCCGATGCCGAGGGTCGTCGCCAGCGCACGCCATGGGTGTCTGAAGAGGTTGCGTAAGGCCATGCGCCAGAGGGTGCTCACGTGGGCCAGTGTACTTTGACGGCTCTCGACCCCCTGCCGCTCCGCAATGCGGCCTTGTCGACGCTCTCGAAGTGTCCGAGCGCGTCCTGTACCGGGGGCGCCTCGTCGCGCGCCGCGGCCGCCACTACGGCGGCGGCGCGCGCCGTCATGCCAGGGAAATCGAGCGCCGCCGCGACGCTCCGCGCCTCTGCGAGGCGCTCCGGAGCGTCGCGCCACGCCGCCGCCGCCTGCTCCAAGTCGCTGACCTTCACCAGGCCGCCGAGCCCCCGCGCCTCCAGGAACCTCACCACCGCGAGCTCGTTGAGGCCGGCGTAGGCGGTCACGAGGACGGGCCGGCCGACGGCGAGCGCCTCCATCGTGCTGGCGGGGCCGGCCTTGCCGACGACGAGATCGGTAGCCGCGAGCAACGTGGCCATCCTGTCGGTGAAGCCGAACACCGTGAGGGGGACGCCCGTTGCCGCCAGGCTGGCCAGCTCGGAGCGGAGCTCCTCGTTCCTGCCCGCCACGGCCAGCACCTGAGCGCCGCTCGCCAGCAGGCGCTGCGCCATCTCGACGGCCTCGGCAGCCACGCCTTCCGCCCCGAGCGACAAGAGGCATGTGAACCGGTCGGCGAGGCCCAGTTCCGCGCGTGCGGCCTCGCGCCCGGGCGGGTGGATGAACACCTGCCTCACCGGGTAGCCGACGACCAGGAGCCGCTCACGGCGCACGCCGAGGCGGACGAGGTCGGCCGCCGCGGCAAGGCTGGGCGCGAGCACGAGCTCCGAGCGCGGGTCAGACCAGAGCGCGCTGGCGTCGAACGGCTCCGTGGCGTAGATCGCGACCCTGGAGCGCAGCCCGTAACGCGCCTTGGCGACGGCGAACACGGTGGCGAGCCAGCCGTGGTTCGCCACGACGAGGTCGGGCGCCAAGGCGGCCAGGTCCTGGGTGATGGCCCTCGCGAAGGAGTCGAGCAGCACGCTCTGCGAGGCGCGTGTCACTGCTGGCGTGAGGTCCATGACCTTCTGACCCCACCGTACGAGCCGCGGCCGCGCGAGCAGCGCCTTCCACTGCGCCTTGTGGCGCCGGTCGAGCTCGGCGGCGCCGAACTCGGCCATGACGTCGCTCACGCGCGTCTCGAACTGACCAGGGTAGCCGGCATGCAGCGCTTCCGCCAGCGCGCCCGCCGTGGCGACGTGGCCGCCGCCGGCCGCGATGGTGGCGAAGAACACGCTGCGCTTCGTCATCGCTTCTGTCCGGGGGCGCTCGGGCGCTGCCGCCTCGCGCCGCTTGGCGCCGCGCCGGGAGCCCCCAGCAGGGCCGCCGCGCTCCGCGCGATGCCATCACGCCACGTGAACCGTGGGGCGTACCCGAGCTCCTCCACGGCGTGGCGCAACGAGAAGTGGACGTCGTTCAGCATGAGTCCGGCGCGGTAGCTAGTCACCGGCGGCTCCGTGCGCGGGAAGAGCGTCGACCAGGTCGCCTCGACGCCGGTAGCGAGCGCGCGCGTCGGCCGGCCTGGCAGGCGCAGGCGTGGCGAGTCGCCGCCCACCGCTTCGGCGATGGCGCCGAAGAGCTCGCGCCAACTAGGCATGCCTTCGTCGGCCAGGACGTAGACGCGGTTGGCCGCTGCTGGCACGTGAACGGCAAGCACGACGCCGTTAGCGAAGTTCGGCGCGTAGGCCGTGTTGATGACGGTGGCGCCCCGCCTCACCAGGGGCAGGGTGCCGGTGAGGATGGCGTGGGCGACCCTGCCGAACGTGGCGTCGCGCTCGCCGAACGGCCATAGGCCGGGCCGCACCACCACGCCCTCGATGCGTCTGTCGCCCAGCACGAGGTCCTCGGCCAGGATCTTCGAGTACGCATAGGCGTTGCGCACGTTGTCGCGCGGCTGGCTCCGCGGGTCGGCGTCCCTGAACCCCGAGTAGCGGTGTACGGCCACGCTCGAGACGAACACGAAGCGCGAGCACCCGGCGTTCGCGGCCTCGTGGAGCAGCGCCCTCGTGCCGACGACGTTGGTGCGGTAGAAGGCGTCCCACGGCCCCCAGTCCGCCACGCGGGCGGCGGCGTGGACGACGGCGTCGACACCCTCGCACACGCCGCGAACGCTCGCCTCGTCGGTCAAGTCGGCTCGCGTCACCTCGAGCCGGTCGTCGCCTAGCAGGTGGGCGAGGTTGGCGTCCGAGCCCCACGGGGTCACGAGGGCACGGACTGCGTCCCCGTTGGCCAGCAGCGCCTCGCTGACGTGGCTGCCGAGGAAGCCATGCGCGCCAGTGACGAGTACCTTCATCGCCTTGACGGTATCAGGTGGAGCGTCAGTTGAGCAGGTGCCCGGAACGCGCGAGGACGGCGAGGTCGAGCGCCAGCCCGATGGTCAGGTGCAGCAGGGCCGGGTAGAGGATGGAGCGCGAGCGCACGGCCAGGACCGCGAAGAGCAGGGAGGCCGGCGCCGCAGCCAGGACCTCGACTATGGGCTTGCCAAGGTGCACGAGCGTGGCCATAACGACGCTGAGCCACACGGCCGCCGTCGGCGAGGCCGCGCGCGTGGCGACGGCGAGCACGAACCCACGATAGAAAGCCTCGAACGCCAGGTAGTAGCAGGCGTAGGCGCAGAGCCAGATGAGCAGGTTGCCTACACCGGCGCCGGCCCAGCGACCCGGCCAAGGGTACGTGTTGGCCAGGCCGGGGTCGGAACTCGCGAACGCCATCAGGACGGCGGCGCCCAAGGCGAGCGGCACCGCGGCGGCCAACCCGAACCGCCAGTCGCCCAGGCGCAGCCCCGCCGACTCGAGGCGCCCGACGAGGACGCGGTAGGCCACGGCCGGGATGGCAAGCAGGAGCAGGACGCTCCACGCCACGCTCCCGAGGGCCGTGACCGGGTCCTGCGGAGCGAGCCGCAGCAACGTCGGGCCGGGGGTGGCCAGGTACCAGAAGGCGGCCTGCACGCCGAGCGAACCGAGCAGCAGGAACCAGTACTTGGCGCGCTCGCCCCTCGGCAGCAGCTCGCCCAGGTCCGTCAGCACGAGCCGCAGCGACCCGGCCGGCCCGGTACCCGTGCGGTTCATAGCTCCTTCTGAACCAGCCGGTACGTCTTGTAACGCCTGCCCCCGATGGCCTCGATGGCTCGGTTGATCGCGTGGTTGTCCTCCAGCGTCCAGCCGCACTCGCCCTCCTCGATGCCCACGGCTTTCGAGCGCCGCACGACCTCGTCGATGAGCACGAGGTCGAAGCCGCGGTTGCGGTGCTCGGGCAGGACGCCGAGGATCATGAGCCGGGCCCGGTTCACGATCCGCTTGCGCCGGAGCAGGGGGAGGATACCGGTGATCAGCCGACCGTCGAAGCGCGCCAGGACCTGGTTGAGGTCGGGCACGGCGATGCACACGGCTACCGGCTCGCCCTTGTGCTCCAGGAAGAGCGCCATCTCGGGGTCGATGATCATCTTGAGGTCGTTGGCCAGGTGCTCGATCTCGGAGTTCGTGAAGGGGACGTTGCCCCAGTTCTTCTCCCACGCCGCATGGTGGATGCGCTGGAGGACCTTGACCTCCTCGTGGATGCGCTTCATGTCGGCCGTGCGGATCACGGGCTGGTAACGTTCGCGCGCCCGGTCGGCGAGGCGCTTGACGCGGTCGGGCACCCGACCCTCGTTGACCAGGTGGAACGCGTAGAGGTCCTTGATCTTGCTATAGCCGGCCTCGGTGGCCCAGGTCAGGTACTCGGCCGGGCTCTGCGGCATCATCACGTAAGGCAGCTCGTCGAACGCGTCGACCTGGAAGCCGGCGCCGTCGTTCATGGTCGGGTTCACCGGCCCGCGGAGCGCGCGCCTGCCAAGGCTGCGCGCCTCCGCCTCCACCGCCGCGAACAGTGCGGAGGCGACGCCCGCGTTCTCCGCCTCGAAGAAGCCGAAGAAAGCCAAGTTGTCGTCCACGTGGGTCTCGTTATGGAGGTCGTCGTCGAGTAGGGCGATGCGCCCTACCGTGCGGCCACCCTCGCGCGCCAGGTAGAGCGTGGCTCTGGCGTGCTCGAAGAACGGGTTCTTCTTCTCGTCGAGGAGCTCGAACTGGGAGACGCGCAGGGGCGCGACCCAACTCCGGTCGGCGGCGTACTTGCGGTACGGGTAGAGGACGAACTCTCGGAACGCACGGCGGTCGTTGACGCGCTCGACGTCGACCATGCGCGGCTAGATGACGCCGAAACGCCTGCCGACCTCCGCGAACGCGTGGAGGAGCCGGTCAAGGTGCTCGGGCTCGTGGTTGGCGTTGACGCTGGTGCGGATGATCGACCGGCCCGGCGCCACCCCTGGGGGCAGCGCGGGCGTCGTGAAGACGTCCAGCTCCCAGAGCGCTTTCCAGAACGCCATGGCCAGCTCGTCCGGCCCGATCAGGACGGGTACGATCGGGGTCTGCGAACCGAGGGTGTCGAAGCCGAGGGCGTTCATGCCGTCGCGCAGGTGCCGCACGTTCCTCCAGAGCTTCTCGAGATGCTCCGGCTCGGACTCCATGATGTTCAGGGCCTCGAGGGCCGCGGCCATCTGCATGGCCGGCAGGGCCGCCGTGAAGATGAAAGGTCTGGCGTGGTGCTTGACGTAGTTGACCACCGCGCGGTCCCCGGCCATGAAGCCGCCCACGCTCGCGAACGACTTGGAGAACGTGCCGACGATGACGTCGACCTCGTGCTCGAGCCCGAAATGCTCGCCGGTACCGCGCCCGTGCTTGCCGAGGACGCCGCTGGCGTGGGCGTCGTCGACGATCAGCCGCGCGCCGAAGCGCTTCTTGAGCTTCACGATGCCCGGCAGGTCCGCGATGTGGCCACTCATCGAGAACACGCCGTCCGTGACGATGATCCTGCCGCCCGGCTTGCCGGCGTCTGCTTCCAGCATGCGCTCCAGGTCCGCCAGGTCGCCGTGCTCGTACTTGCGCAAGGTCGCGTAGGAGAGGCGGGCGGCGTCGTAGAGCGACGCGTGGTTCTCGCGATCGTAGTAGAGGATGTCGTGCCTGCCCGCCAAGGCGGAGACGACGGAGAGGCAGCCGAGGAACCCGGCGCTGAACGTGAGCACGGCTTCGCGCTGGAAGAAGACGGCCAGGCGCTGCTCCAACTCCTCGTGGAGCGTGAGGGTCCCCGTCAGGAAGCGCGAGCCCGTGCAACTCGTGCCGAAGTCGTCGAGCGCGCGCCTGGCCGCCTCCTTGAGGCGCGGGTCCTGGGTGAGACCCAGGTAGTCGTTCGAGCCCGTGATCACCATCTCGCGGCCGCCGACCGTGACGGTGCCGCCGTGCTGCGAGGCGATGGCCTTGAAGTAGGGGTGCATGCCCATGCTCACGGCCTCGTCCGCCCTGCGGAACTGGAAGGCCTTCGTGAACGCGTCCTGCGCCTTGCCTACCGGCGCCCTGTCACTTCCGCTGGGCATGACCTCTGACAAAATCTCCTCCATGTGATCCGCTTGCTCCGGGCGATCCTAGCATCCCGGGCGGTACCGGGCTAGCCGAGCCGCCCACGCGCGCTCGTGAAGCGACCTGTGAGCGACCCGACACGTCGGTTCACAGGTGCGCGTTGGTAGAATCCTCCGGTGTCCCAACGTGGCGACGCGCTCGCAGTCCCGCCCCAGGCCGGTGGCGCGACCTGGGCGCCCGAAGAGGTGACCGGTTTGCTTCCTACACTCTCCCCGGTGCGCACGCGCGCCGCTTCGGCCGCCGACGCGGCCACCATCCAAGAACTCTACCGGGCGACCCCCGGGTACTTCGACGTCATCTCCATCCCGGTGCCGACGGTGGACGAGGTCCGCACGGACCTGGCCACGGCCACGGGCGACCCGCGCAGGCACGTCGAGATCGTGCTGATCGAGCCCGAGCGCGTTGGCGAGGCGGCGACCATCGATCCCGTGACGGGCGAGGCGGCCGTCGGTTACCTCGACTACAAGCTCGACTACCCCGAGGAGGGGGACGCGACCGTCAACCTGATGCTCGTGCGAGGCGACATGCAGAGCCGGGGCATCGGCCGGGCCTGCGCCCTCGACCTGGAGGAGCGCCTCAAGGGACGCAGCCGGCGGATGCTCGCGAGCATCTACGGTGAGAACCCGCGTGCCAGGGCGTTCTGGGAGAGCCTAGGCTACCGTTTCGCCATAGACGCGCGGCCGCTCCTTGAGTGGTACGCCAAGCGGTTGGCATGAGCGGCGGAGTCCTGGACGTCGTCAGCGTGTCGCTCGGCTCCGTCAAGCGCGACACTGATCAGGAGGTCGAGGTGCTCGGCAGGCGCGTGCGCCTCAGGCGCGTCGGCACGGGCGGCGACCTCGCGGCGGCACGGACCATGATCGGGGAGCTTGACGGCAAGGTCGACGCCATCGGCCTCGGCGGTATCGACCTCTACTTCGCCGTGAAGGACAGGCGCTACTACGTGCGCGACGCGCTGCGGTTGGCGCGCGCCGCCAGCGCCACGCCGGTCGTCTGCGGCGCCGGCCTCAAGAACACGCTGGAGCGCATGAGCATCCGGGCGCTCGCCCCGGCGGTCGGCTGGTCCGGCAGGCGCGTCCTGATGGTGTCGGCCGTCGACCGCTTCGGCATGGCCGAGGAGCTGGCGCGGCAGGGTGCCGATGTCTTCTACGGCGACCTCGTGTTCGCCCTCGGCCTCCCCATCCCCGTCCGCACGCTCGCCGGCTTGGTGCGCTTGGCGAACGTGCTCGCGCCCGTCGTCGTGCGGGTGCCGTTCAAGTGGCTATACCCGACGGGCAGCGCGCAGGAGAAGGAGCCGGACGAGCGCAAGTTCGCCCGGTACTACGAGTGGGCCGAGGTCCTCGCCGGCGACTGGCACTTCATCAAGCGCTACGCCCCCGCCTCGCTCGCCGGCAAGACCGTTCTGACCAACACGACGACCACCGACGACGTCGAGTTCCTGAGGCGCAGGGGGGCGAGCAAGCTCATCACCACGACCCCGCGCTTCAACGGGCGCAGCGTCGGCACGAACCTGCTCGAGGCCACCTTCGTCGCCATGGAAGGGGCCAAGGGCGAGTTGACACCCGAGCGGTACGCGGAGCTCGTGACGGCGGCGCGCCTCGAGCCGACCGTGATCGACCTGCAGGCCGGCGTGGGCTAGGCGGCGCGTGTCGGGCGGCCCTTACCGGCCCGAGTGGTAAGCTTGGACCGTCTTGAGCCCTGCTACCGCACGGTCGGGAGCTCGCACAATCGCGCTGCCCCGCTGCGCAAGCGCGTCGGAGGATTACTAGATGATCAGCGTGACTGACCTGAGGAACGGAACCAAGGTCGAGATGGACGGCGGCCTGTGGGAGTGCGTCGACTACCAGCACCAGAAGATCGGGCGAGGCGGGGCCAAGATGGTCGCCAAGTTCCGCAACCTCGAGACCGGCTCCATAGTGGAGCGGTCGTTCAACGCCACGGAGAAGCTCCAGGACATCTTCATCGAGTACCGCCAGATGAACTTCCTGTACGGCGACGGCGACGAGTACACGTTCATGGACCTCGAGACGTTCGAGCAGCCCGTCCTCACCAAGGCGCAGATCGGCGACGGGGCGAGGTTCCTCAAGGAGAACACCGAGGTCACGGTCGACTACTTCGGCGGCAAGCCCCTGAAGGTCACGCTTCCGAACGTCGTGGAGCTGACCATCGTGCAGACCGATCCGGGCGTGCGTGGCGATACCGTCTCCGGCGGCTCGAAGCCGGCGAAGCTCGAGTCGGGCGCCGTCGTCAACGTGCCCCTCTTCATCGAGCAGGGCGAGGTCATCAGGGTCGACACCCGCTCCGGCGACTACCTGGGCAGGGCCTGACGTGGACGTCAAGGAGATCCGGCGCTTGCTCGAGGCCCTCGCGGCTACGGACGTGCGGGAGTTCGCCTACGAGACGGGCGACTACAAGCTGACCCTCAAGCGCGGCGAGGAGGCGCGACAGACGATCGCGTACCTCACGCCGCCGACTGCCGCCCCCGCGCAGACGCCGGTGGCGCAGGCGGTCCAGCAGCAGCCGGAACCGGAGGCGACCGCCCCCACCACGGCGCCAACGGCCCAGGCCGGCTCCTCCAAGCTCCTGGAGGTCCAGGCGCCGATCGTCGGCACGTTCTACGCGTCGCCCGCTCCCGATGCCGGTCCGTTCGTCAAGGTCGGCGACCGCGTCGCGGCCGGCACGGTGCTCTGCATCATCGAGGCCATGAAGCTCATGAACGAGATCGAGGCGGACAGCGCCGGGGTCGTGCGTGAGGTGCTGGTCGGGAACGGGGAGCCGGTCGAGTACGGCCAGGTCCTCTTCCGGATCGAACCGGCCTGAGTGCGCCCATGAGCGCGATGTTCCGGAAGATCCTCATCGCCAACCGTGGCGAGATCGCCTTGCGCATCCTGCGGGCCGCGCGGGAGCTCGGGGTGCAGACCGTCGTCGCCTACTCGAAGGCTGACGAGAACTCGCTCCCCGTGCTGTTGTCCGACGAGTCCATCTGCATAGGTCCCGCCCCTGCGTCCGAGAGCTACCTCAACGTCCGTAACCTGTTGGCCGCCGCCTTGGTCAGCGGCGCGGAGGCCATCCACCCCGGCTACGGCTTCCTGGCCGAGAACGCCGAGTTCGCCGCCATGTGCGAGGAGCACGGCCTCACGTTCATCGGCCCGCGGCCGGAGAGCATCTCCCGCATCGGCGACAAGGCCTCCGCGCGGGCGCTCGCGGTGGAGGCCGGCGTCCCCATCACGCCGGGCAGCGGTCCGCTCCCCGACCTCCCGGCGGCCACGCGCTTCGCGGACGAGATCGGCTTCCCCCTGATCCTCAAGGCCTCCGCTGGCGGCGGCGGCCGCGGCATGCGCGTCGTGCACAGTCATTCGGACCTCGAGCGCCAGTTCTACAACGCTCAGGAGGAGGCGCGTGCCGCCTTCGGCAACCCCGAGCTGTACATGGAGAAGTACCTAGAGGAACCCAAGCACATCGAGATCCAGGTTTTCGGTGACGGCGAGGGGGAAGTCGTGCACCTCTTCGAGCGCGACTGCTCCATCCAGCGCCGTTACCAGAAGGTGCTCGAGGAGGGCCCGAGCACGCTCGCGCCGGAGCTGCGGGCCAAGATCGCCGAGTCGGCGGTGCGCCTCGCGAAGTACATCGACTACCGCGGCGCCGGCACCTGCGAGTTCCTCGTCGATCGGAACGGGGGCTACTACTTCTCGGAGATGAACACGCGCATCCAGGTCGAACACCCGGTCACGGAGATGATCACCCAGACGGACCTGGTGCAAGAGCAGCTCCGCGTTGCCGCCGGCCTCGGCATGAAGCTGAAGCAGTCCGACCTGGTCGTGCGTGGCCACGCCATCGAGTTGCGCATCAACGCCGAGGACCCGGACCACGACTTCCGGCCGAGCGCGGGCCTGATCACGGACGTGCACTGGCCTGGTGGGCCCGGCATCCGGGTGGACTCGCACGTGTACTCCGGCTATCGCATCCCGCCCAACTACGACAGTCTTATCGCCAAGATCATCGCATGGGCGCCGAGTCGCGAGGAGGCCATAGCCCGGATGGAGCGCGCGCTCAAGGAGACCGTCGTGGAAGGCGTGAAGACCACGATCCCGTTCCATCTCAAGGTGCTCGGCAACGCCTTCTTCAGGCGCGGCGACGTGTACACGAACTTCATCGCCCGTAGGATGGGGTCATGACCGAAGGACCGGACCTCGTCATCGCCGGCGACGTGCTCCTCAACATCGCCCAGTTGGCGCTCGACCGGGTCGAGGGGGTGCGCCCGACCCAGCCGCCCTCCAGCGTCTCCGACCTCCTCGGTGGTAGGCGCGCCCGCGGCATAGCCATCGAGCGTGATGGGGAGGACGTATGGGTCGACCTGACCTTGGCGGTCGAGTACGGGGTCGAGATCCCGAAGGTCGCGAAGGCGGCGCAGCGGGCCGTGCGCGAGGGCATGACCTCCATGACGGGCTTGCACGTGCGGAGCGTGAACGTCGTGATCGAGTCCGTCGAGCCCAGCCAGGCGTCCGTTGGGGCCGGTGCCGCGACCGACGCGGAGGCGGCGACCAGCGCCGAGTCGGCGACCGGCGCGGCCGGGCAAGCGGCGCAGGACCGCGACCCGTGGGAGCGCGAGACGGCGCGCGAGGGCGGACCGGCGACTAGTGAGTAGACAACGTGCGCGGGAGCTCGCCTTCCGCACCCTCTTCCAGTCGGAGCGTGGCGCCGAGCCGCTCCTGGAGGTGTGGCGCAACGTGCGCGTCGAGCTGGCCGAGGAGGCGGCAGAGTCGCCCGAGGACTCCGTTTATGGCGCTGCGCTCGGGCTGGAGGACCTGGCGTTCGCCGAGGGGCTGTTGCAGGCCTTCGACGAGCACCGCGAGGAGCTGGACGCCCGCCTCGCGACCGCCATAACCGGTTGGTCGTTCGGTCAGATGGCCCAGACCGACCTGAACGTGCTGCGCATCGCCAGCGCCGAGATGCGCTACGGCTCGGAAGCGCCGGAGGTGGCCATCGAGATGGCCGTGCGGCTCGCCAAGAAGTTTGGTGGCGACGAGTCGGGCAGGTTCGTGAACGGCGTTCTGGCCAAGCTCATCCGGGACGGCGAGGGGCGCAGTCCGGCCGTCGTGAGCGCGGAGGCTGGGGATGATGGCGGCGCCTGAGGCCGTGAGACTGGACGGCAAGGTAGTATCCGCCGCCTTGGTCGCCACGCTCCAGACGGAGGTCGCCGCTCTTGGCTTCCGCCCCCAACTCGTCTTCGTGCGGGTCGGGGAAGACCCGGCCAGCGCCTACTACGTCCGCTCCAAGGAGAAGCTGGCCGCCAAGGTCGGGATCCGCTCCAGGACGGTGGTGCTCCCGGACGGAACCCATGCAGACGCGCTCTTGGCGTTGATCGACCGACTGAACTCCGATGCGGACGTCGACGGCATCCTCGTGCAACTTCCGGTTCCCGGGATCGAACCCGAGCAGGTACTCGCCGCCATCGACCCCGCCAAGGACGTCGACGGGCTGAACCCCGTGAACGTCGGACGCCTCTGGTCGGGCGGCGCTGCGCTGGTGCCGGCCACCCCCCTCGGCGTGGTCGCCCTCCTCGATCATTACGCCGTGCCACTGGCCGGTAAGCGGGCCGTGGTCGTAGGTCGCTCCAACCTTGTCGGCAAGCCGCTAGCCGCCCTCCTGCTGAGGCGCGACGCGACGGTGACGATCGCCCACTCCCGTACGACGGATCTGGGCGCGCTGACGCGCGAGGCAGACGTGCTCGTTGCGGCGGTCGGCAGGCCGCGCCTGATCACGCCGGAGATGGTCAAACCCGGCTGCGCCGTGCTAGACGTAGGGCTGACGCGCGAGGACGGGGCCATCGTCGGCGACGTCCACCCAGACGTCGCGCGTGTGGCCGGGTACCTGACGCCCATGCCGGGCGGCACCGGGCTCATGACCGTGGCGATGGTGATAAGGAACACCGTCACGGCCGCGAGGCGGCGGCGGATGGCGTCTGCATGAGCGCCTCCCGAGGACCGGACCCCATGCGCATGCCGATGAGCGGGACCGCATGAGCAGGCCGGGGAACGGGTCCGCGTGAGCGGGGTCCTTGGTAACCTGCCGCTCTGGGCGGCGGTGGCGGCGACGGTCCTCGCTCAGGTCCTCAAGGTGGCCCTGATCCTGGTAACGGAGCGACGTTTCGCTCCTGAACGCCTCCTCGACACCGGAGGCATGCCGTCGTCGCACACCGCGTCGGTCACGGCACTCGCCACCAGCGTAGGCCTGCTGTACGGGTGGGGAAGCCCGACCTTCGCGATAGCCGCGGTGTTCGGCTCCATCGTCATGTACGACGCCACCGGCATCCGCCGCGCCGCCGGCCAGCAGGCCGAGGCCATCAACGAACTCGTCAACGAGCTTGCTCACCTGTTCGACGCCGGCTTCCAGCCGAAGGCCCTCAAGACCCTGCTTGGCCACACCTACCCCCAGGTGTTCGCGGGCGCCGTGCTCGGCATCCTGACCGCCATCGTCGTCGTCATGTAGGCGTTACCGCGCCCGCCCGGTAGGTCCGGGCCACCACGACGCAGCGCACGCTGCTCGCACCTTGATGCAGCAGCGCCTCGGTGGCCGAGCCGAGCGTGGCTCCGGTCGTGAGCACGTCGTCGACGAGCAGCACGTTGCGGCCCGGGAGGTACCGGGCCCGGAAGGCGCCGGCGAGAAGCGCGGCTCGCTCGGCCCGGCCTCGGCCGGCGAGTCTCTCGGTGGCGTGGACGCGGCGTAGGACGGCGAGCCGGCGCAGGCCTAGGCGGTCCGCCACGGCGGACGCGAGGAGCTCGGCCTGGTCATAGCCGCGCTCGGCCTTGCGTCGCGTGGTCGTGGGGACGTGAGTCACGAGGTCGAGCGCCTCCGGGCCGGAGCACCAGCCACTCGCCTCGATCCGCATGGCGAGCAACTCGCCCAGGAAGTCGGCCAGCCGCCGCGCGCCTCGGTACTTCAGGGCGTGGACGAGCCTGAGCCACGTGCCGGCGTAAGGCCCGAGCCAGACGACGTCGCCCGGCCTCGCGCGCGACGCCTCGCCCGGCGGCGCGAGGGCCGCGCGCAACCGCGCTCGACACGGACCGCAGACGCCGGCGCCGCCGGCCGGTCTGACGGTGCAGACCGGACAGGGTGCAAGGCCCGCGAGCAGGCCTTGGACGGCGTCCGGCAGGCCCGAAGCCCACGGCGCCGCCGCGCGCCAAGGCGAGGTGGCACCGTTCCAGGCGGGCTCTTCCCGATAGGCGCCGATGGAGGGTGTCTCGTTCCGGGACCTCCCCTCGTGCTCGGCCGGGTGAGCCCTGCCTGGCGCGCCCTGGTCGTGGACACCCGAGCGCTCACCCGGCCCCTCACGAGCGACCCCCGTGACGCGTGACGAGCGGGCGCGTTCCGAGGTCATGGCGCGACTATAGCGGCGTGTCACCGGCCGGCGTGACCCACGGTAGGCCGGAGCCTAGTTGAAGGCGGTGCGCGCCCGGAGCACTGGCCGACAACGTGTCGCCCGTCACCGTAAGTTCAGAACACGCCCTTCATGCCACCCTGGCAGCCAGGTTCCCCAGCAGCTCGTGGATCGCGTTGGCGGCGTCCTTGCCTGGCAGCGTCTCCAGCCATGCGCGGAGGCCGCCCATGCCCCTGGCCGAGCGCTCGTCTGCGACGGACTGGGCGTAGGCTACCGAGCCGGCGTCCTGCAGCGCGGCGAGGACCTCCGCCATCTCGCTCGCGCGCTTCTCGAGGCGCGGGCGCGCCAGGAGCGCCACGACGCGCTCACGCTGCTGCGGGGGCGCCGTGCGGAGGAAGTGCGCGAGGATCAGGGTGCGCTTGCCCTCGTACAGGTCGCCGGCGCGCTCCTTGCCGTACTCCGGGGGGGCGCTCAGGTTGAGCACGTCGTCGCGGATCTGGAAGGCGACCCCCAGGTCAAGCGCGTGTCCCTCTAGTTCGGGCGGGGGCACCAGCCCCGCGCAGGCCGCGCCTAGCGCGAGCGGTGTCGCCACGGTGTAGTAGGCCGTCTTCAGCGTGACCATGCGCAGGTACTCCGCCTCGCTGACGTCGAACCTGCCCGCCTCGACCCATGCGAGGTCGAGGTGCTGGCCGGCGGCCGTGGCCAGCAGCATGCGCGAGAACTCGCCGAGTGCCCGCTCCCGGTCGAGGGGCGGTCGCTGGTCGAGGCCGAGGAGATGGCGCCACATGAGCATGTGCATGGCGTCGCCGACGTTCAGCGCCACGCTCATGCCCACCGTCCGGTGCAGCGCGGGTCGACCACGGCGCTCCTCGGAGCCGTCCTCGATGTCGTCGTGCACCAAGACCCAGTCCTGGAACAGCTCGAGAGCCTCCGCGAGCACGAGAGCGGAGGATTCGTCGCTCACGCCGTGCGCCCTGGCGCTGAGGACGAGGAGTTGGCCGCGCAAGGTCTTGCCGAGCCTGGCAGGGTAGTCGCGCAGGAGGTCTGTGAAGCGGGTGAGTTCCGCGCTGACCCGCTCGTCCGGGTCGAGGCCGGGTACGGAGAAGCCGGAGAGCGCGTCCAGGACGCCTTGGCGGATGGTGTGGGCGAGGCTCACGCTTCCCGAGTATATGGTGCCCCGCCGCGCCGTCCGCGTCGGAGGGCCATACGAGGAAGGGCCAAGGCGCTGGTGCGGCCTCGGCCCTCGCTCTCGGGTTGTCGGACTGCTCTCAGTGGAACACGACGGCGGTCAGCAGCCAAGTCGCGACCAACATGACGACCACGAACAGCACGATGTAAGGCAACGAGGCGGCGTAACTGGCGAGGATCAGCCGGAGCAGCTCGCGGGGCGGAACACGCCTCGCGCTGCCGCTCTTACGGTCGCTCTCGTCGGCCACGCCGCCTCCAGGGCATCAGCGGTTGATGCAGGCCTTGAAGTGCCCCGGCGTCACCTCGACGAGCGGCGGCACCACGTCGGCGCACTCCTTGGTAGCGATCGGGCAGCGCGTGCGGAACACGCAGCCGGAAGGCGGGTTGATGGGCGAGGGGATGTCGCCCTGCAGGATGATGCGCTCGCGCTTCACGGTCGGATCGGGGATGGGCACGGCCGAGAGGAGCGCCTCGGTGTACGGGTGGATCGGGTTGGCGTAGAGCTCCTTGGCGGGAGCGATCTCCATGATGCGGCCGAGGTACATCACGATCACGTGGTCGCTGATGTACTCGACGACCCCGAGGTCGTGCGCGATGAAGAGCAGGGTGAGGCCGAGCTCCTCCTTCAGGTCCTGCAGGAGGTTGACGACCTGCGCCTGGATCGAGACGTCGAGGGCTGAGACCGGCTCGTCGGCGACGATGAACTGCGGGTCGACCGCGAGCGCGCGCGCGATGCCGATGCGCTGGCGCTGCCCGCCTGAGAACTCGTGCGGGTACCGGCGCATGTGCGACGGCGAGAGGCCGACGCGCTCGAGCAGCTGTGCCACACGCTGCTCGCGCTCCTTGCCGCGCGCCAGGTTGTGGATGGTCATGGCCTCGCCGATGATGTCGCCGACGGACATACGCGGGTTGAGGCTCGCGAAGGGGTCCTGGAAGATGATCTGCATGCGCTTGCGGTACTCGCGCATGTGGGCCTTGCTCAGCTTGGTGACGTCGACGCCGTCGAAGAGCACCTCACCGGCGGACGGCTCGATGAGGCGCAGGATGCTGCGGCCGACCGTCGTCTTGCCGGAGCCGGACTCGCCTACCAGGCCGACGACCTCCCCGCGCTCGACGTTGAAGCTGACGTCCTCGACGGCCTTGACGTTGGCCACCACGCGCGAGAAGATGCCCCCGCGGATGGGGAAGTACTTGCGAAGGTTCTTGACCTCGAGGAGCGGGCCGGACTCGGTAGCCGCACCTTTGGCGTCCTTGCTGCGCTGGTTGCTCATGCCGGGATCTCCGCTTTGAGGTCGAGCTCTTGCCACCTGACGCACCGGACCATGTGGCCGTTACCGGTGTCCTCGAGGTTGGGGATGGCCACCTTGCACTTGTCCTGTACGAACCGGCAGCGCGGGTGGAACGCGCAGCCCTGGGGCAGGTTGAGGGGGTTGGGCACGTTACCGGGGATGGCCATGAGCCTGTCCTGGTGCTCGGCCGCCCGGTCGACGCGGGGGATCGAGTTGAGCAGGCCGAGGGTGTAAGGCATCTGCGGGTTGGCGAAGATGTCGTTGACGTGCGCTTCCTCGACGGCGCGCCCGGCGTACATGACCACCGCGCGGTCGGCCATCTCGGCCACGACCCCGAGGTCGTGCGTGATGAAGAGGATGGACATGCCGATCTCGTTCTGGAGCTTGCGCATCAGGTCGAGGATCTGGGCCTGGATCGTCACGTCGAGGGCCGTGGTGGGCTCGTCGGCGATCAGGAGCTTCGGACCGCACGACAGCGCCATGGCGATCATCACGCGCTGGCGCATGCCGCCCGACATCTGGTGCGGGAAGTTCTTGACGCGCTTCCCGGGCTCCGGGATGCCGACGAGGTCGAGCATCTCGGCCGCCATCTTCATGGCCTCGCGGTGACTCTTGCCCTGGTGGAGGACGATGGCCTCGGCGATCTGGTCGCCGACCGTGTAGACGGGGTTGAGGCTCGTCATCGGCTCCTGGAAGATCATCGAGATGTCGTTGCCGCGGATCTTGCGCATCTCGCGTTCGGTCTTGGTGACGAGGTCCTTGCCCTCGAACATGATCTTGCCGCCCGCTATGCGGCCGGGAGGGGTAGGGATGAGGCGCATCATCGACAGGCTCATGACGGACTTGCCTGAGCCCGACTCGCCCACTACGGCCAAGGTCTCGCCTTTGTCGAGGTGAAAGCTCACCCCGTCGACGGCTTTGACCGTGCCCTCGTCGGTGTCGAAGTAGGTCTTGAGGTCGATCACCTCAAGGAGTCGGTCGTGTGTGGGCATCAGTGCGCACTCTCCTCCAAGTTGGCGTTGGCACGCCGAGCCACTAGGGCTACAGCACGCATACGGGATACCGAGCCAGGCGGCTGAATAGTGCGCAGCGCGCCCCGCAAGATATTCCTGAAGCTTGTGGAAATATGCCGGCCTTGCCCGCGTGCGGGCAGTGGGGCGCTACCTTCGCTTCTTGGGGTCGAAGGCGTCCCGCAATCCATCGCCTAGCAGGTTCCAGCATAACACTGCGAAGAGGATGGGTATACCCGGTATCAGGAGCCAGGGCACGAACTGGATGCTGATGCCGCGAGCCGTCGCGTCGCGCAGGAGCAAGCCCCAGCTGGCCGTGTCGAGCTCGCTCGGGCCCAGGCCTAGGAACGACAGGCCCGTCTCCGCGAGGATGAACCCCGGGATCGACAGCGTCAGGTCGACGATGACGTAGCTCGCCGTGCTCGGGAGCAGGTGGCGCCATAGGATCCGCGACTCGCCCGCGCCGAGCGCCTTGGCCGCGGCAGCGTAGTCGAGCTCCCTGGCCGACAGGATGAGGCTCCTGATGACCCTGGCGAGACCGCCCCAGCCGACGAAGCCGAGCACGACGACGGTGAGCAGGAACGTCTGCGCCGAGGTCATCTGCAGCCCGAAGGCCTTCGCCAGCGGGTTGGCCGGGTCCCTGAGCAGCGATGCGAGCACGATGAGCAGGAAGAGCCCAGGTATCGCCGCGAACACCTCGACGAGGCGCATGATTATGTCGTCGACGAGGCCGCCGTAGTACCCGGCGATGCCGCCGAGCAGGAGGCCAAGGAAGAACGCGACCCATACGGCGAGGATGCCGATGGTCAAACTGACCTGGCCGCCGTACAGCACGCGCGAGAAGAGATCCTTGCCGAGGTTGTTGGTGCCCCAGAGGAAGACGCGGGCCGGGTCGTCGACCCCGAACAGGTGCAGGTCGGACTTGAACAGGCCGAGGATCTTGTACGGCTGCGACGGGCGATGGACGAGGAACTTGATGGGGTACCGGACGTCCGTGACCTCTTCGTACACGCGCTGGCGCGTGATGGGGTCGCGGGCTTCCACGACGTCGTAGACGAAAGGACGGGTAAGCCTGCCCGTGTCGGGGTCGGTCCAATGGACCTGCGTCGGCGGCCTGAACGCGGCCGACGGGCTGCGGCGGTACTCGTTTATGCCGTAAGGGGCCAAGAAGCCGGCGAAGATCGCCGACAAGTACATGAAGACGAGGATCCAGCCACCGACGAGCGCGGCCTTGTGGCGTCTGAACTGCTCCCAGACGATCTGGCCCTGCGACTTGCCTTCCTGCGTGAGGATCGGGCCGGCGCCGCGCTCGAACTCGATGGAGTCGACAGGGGCGGAGTCGAGGGGCGTCTGGGGCGCGGCGGTGGTCGGTCCGGTGAGGGGGGCCGCTGCTTCCGGCGCGCCCGCAGCAGCGGACTCGGCGCCGTCTCTGGCGGGGTTGGGGAGGTCGCCTTTATCTGTCACGCCGCAGCCTCAGTTGTACCTGATCCGCGGGTCGACCGCGGCAAGGAGGAGGTCGGAGATCAGGTTGCCGGCCATCAGCAACAACGTGGTGATCACGAGCAGGCCGAGGACGACGTAGATGTCCTGCGACTGGAGCGCCGTCAGGAAGGTCGGCGTGATGCCGGGCCACGACATGACGACCTCGACGAGGCCGGCGCCGCCCACGAGGCTAGGCAGCAGGTTGCCTATGCCCGCGACGAACGGGATGATGGCGGGTCTCAGGGCGTGCTTGTAGGTCACCTTGGTGTGTCCTACGCCCTTGGCGCGGGCCGTGCGGATGAAGTCGGACCCTAGGTACTCGATCATCTGGGCCCTGAGCACGCGCGTGAAGCCCGCCATGCCGGACGTGGCGACGACCAGCGACGGGATGAACATATGCCACATGACGTCCCAGAACTGGGCCCAGGGGCTGAGGCTCAGGTAGTTGCTGCTCGTCATGCCGGCGACGGGGAAGATGAGCTGGTTGAAACCGAACCAGTCCTTGGTAAGGGTCCTCGTCAGGAACAGGGCGAGGATGATCACCTGGGCAAGGAAGAAGTTCGGCGTGGCGAGGCCGAGGTAGGAGACCACGCTCACCGCCTGGTCCCCGAAGGAGTATTGCCTCACCGCCGAATAGACGCCCGCCGGTATCGACACGAGCCAGAGCAGGATGATGGAGAGGATGGCGAGGTACATGCTGTTGCGCATGGGCCGCGCGATACGCTGCCAGACCGGCTGGTTGGAGACAAACGACTGGCCGAGGTTGCCCGTCACGAGGTTCTTCATCCAGTTGACGTACTGGACGTAGACGGGCTTGTCCAACCCGAACTCGGCGCGCATGCGCTGGATGGTCTCGGGGCGGACGTTCGGCTCGAGTTCCTTGGCCTTGAAGAAGTCGCCGGGCACGAGCTGGCTGATGAGGAACATCAGCATCGTGGCCCCGATGAACGTCGGGATCAGTTGGAACAGGCGCCTGAGGATATAGACGAACACCGGCTACGCCTCCCGGCCGACGCTGCGCGAACCAGGAGCGGCCGTACCGGCCCGGACCGTCTCGGCGACGTTGAGGTTGAACATAAGTCTCAAGATAGATCGTAGTTGGGAGTGGGCGGCGTGTAGCCGCCCACTCCGAAAGACCTGAAGGTGTCCGTCCCTTTGCCCCGTACTACCGGGCCATGAAGACGAGTGGGAGCTCGTAGGCGCCGAGGAGCGGGTTGATCTGGCCCTCGTTGTGGTAGCCGTGGAGGCTGGAGGACCAGCTGTAGTGCGCCATTGGGCTGACGGCGTACAGGTACGGCGCGAGGTCGGCTTCGACGGCCTGGATCTCGTAGCCGATGTCGCGAGCGGCTTCGGTGTCGAGCGTCTCGCGGCCGACGTTGAAGAGCTGGCTCATGAGCGTCTCCTGCGCCGTGAGGCACTCACCGCTCGTGTTGTAGCTGTGCAGGTTGGTGCCGCAAGGCACGACGTTCACGCCGAACGGCCAGTCGCGCGAGCCGCCGGTGAGGCCGATGAGGATGGCGTCGAACGGACGGTCGTCGCCCTCGGAGAGGAGCTGGTCGACGAGGAGGTTGAAGTCGATGGCCTGCACCTGGACGTCCACGCCGATCTCGCGGGCGGAGTCGGCGAAGATGGCCGCGATCTGCTCGCGCGCCGTGTTGCCGGCGTTCGTGGCGAGGATGAAGGAGGCCGTCTTGCCTTCGGCGTTCACGAGGATGCCGTCGGCGTTCTTGCGGTCGTAGCCGATGGAGGCCATGAGCTCGGCGGCCTTCTCGGGGTTGTACGGGTACTGCTCGGCGTCGTGGTTCACCCAGTAGTCGTTGATCGGGTAGACGTTCGTGTACATCGGGATGCCGGCGCCGTTGTAGACGAGGTCGATGATCGCGTCGCGGTCCATGACGTACGCCATGGCGCGGCGGAAGTTCGCGTTGCGGAAGAGGGCTTCCTTGTCGGGGTCGGAGGCCTTGTTCCAGTTCCAGACGATGAACTGGCTGCTCGCGACCGGGCTGACCGACTCCATCACGAGGACGTCGATGTCGCCGTTGTTGACGGCGTTGTTGATGACACCGATGTCGTCGAGGTTACGCGGGTTGAACTGGTCGACGTCGCCGGCCAGGTAGAGGTTCAGGGCGGAATCGAGGTCGCCGGCGATCGTCATGCTGTAGGTGTCGAGGTAGGGCAGCGCGTTGCCGGCGGAGTCGACGTTCCACTCGCCGAAGTACGGGTTGCGCTGGAGGATGATGCGCTCGCCGGGCTGGAACGTCGTGGGAACGAAAGCGTTCGACCAGACGGTGGTCGAGACGTCGACGTCGGTGCCCCAGAGGGCCTTGACGGCTTCGGCGCCGCCGGAGCGGTACGCCTCACCGAAGATCTTGTCCGGCACCGGAGCGACGGCCACCACCGGGAAGGCGAGGCGGTCGGGGCGGGGGAAGTGGAAGCGCAGGCCGTTGTCGCCGACGCGCTCGACCGTGATCTGGTCGTCACCCATGAACCAGCTGTCGTAGCCGTTGGAGCCGACGTCGGGGTCCGTCTCGAGGACGTAGCGGATGTAGTAGTCCTGGGCCGTGATGGGGCTGCCGTCGGACCACTTCATGCCGTCGCGCACGGTGACGTCGACCGTCATGCCGTCTTCGCTCGCCGTGAAGGAGGAGGCGCCGTAGGGGAGCCACTCGTCGGAGTCGGGACCGCGCGTGATGAGCACGGCGGCGCCGTTGGTGAAGAGGTAGTCGGAGAGGGCCTGGGACTCGGCCGAGGTGACGGGGTTGAAGGTGCGCGGGTCGCCGATGAGGCTGATGCGCAGTTCGCCGCCGCGGACGGCTTCGCCCGGCGTGGCGTTGGACCAGGCGTCCGGCCAGACGAACGGCTGCGCGAACGCGATGGTCGCGATCGCCATAAGGCTAATAGCGGTGAGTAGTCTCTTCATTTCTCCTCCATTGAACTACGGTTGGCGTGGGCACCGGACCGGGATCGGACCTGCGCCGTCACGCCCAAAGTTTACGACGGTTTACGGTAACCTCAAAACGCCGATGCCGCAAGTAAGGTGAGGAGGGTGAAAGCCTCACGGTTCCTTGAGGAAAGGGCAGTGCGCGTGCTCAGCGCGGGATCAGTCCGAGGAGGAGCGCCATGACGGCCCAGGCAATGGCCAGGTAGATGGTCGTGCGGTGCAGGCCGCCGGCCGTGCCGCCGAGGCTCGCGCCGAAGTCGCCGCCACCGCCGCCGCCCAGCGCGTCACCCAGGCCAGACTGCTTGGGCTCCTGCATGAGCACCGCAACGGTGAGTACCACCGAGACGACGCAGAAGATTACGAACGCGATCCAGAACATCATTCCTCCAGTCGACGCCCGCTTAACGAACGGCGGGCTGGTCGCTATCCTTGAGAACCGTTTGGTGCCGAGAGCGGGACTCGAACCCGCACGGGTCGCCCCGGTTGATTTTGAGTCAACTGCGTCTACCGTTCCGCCATCTCGGCGCCTCGCTCGCCCTGTGGTGGTTAAGCGCGCGGACGGTTGAGGATACTACCAATCCGGCGCCCGGCGGGGCAAGTTACCAGCTTGGACGACATGGTAGCTTACAGGTTAGAGATGCGCGTGGCGGTCGTGACCTTCCCAGGCAGCAACTGCGACATGGACGCGGTCCACGCCCTGGGGGTGCTCGGCGCGCATGTCTGGACGACCTGGTATGCGAACGACACCCTGACGAGCGCCGGCCGAGCGCCGGACGCCGTGGTCATCCCCGGCGGCTTCAGCTACGGCGACTACCTGCGGTGCGGCGCGCTCGCCGCCCGGAGCCCCGTCATGGGCGCGGTCCGCGCCTTCGCCACCGCCGGCGGCCCGGTGATCGGTATCTGCAACGGTTTCCAGGTCCTCACGGAGGCCGGCCTGCTCCCGGGGCAACTGGTCAGGAACGCCGAGCTGGAGTTCAGGTGCGAGGACGTTCACCTGCGCGTCGAGCGCTCCGACCTCCCGTTCACACGTCGGGCGCGCGCCGGGCAGGTGCTGCGCCTGCCCATAGCGCACGCTGAGGGCCGCTACTTCGCCGACCGTGAGACCGTCGACCGGCTGCGCGGCGAGGGCCGCGTCGTCTTCAGGTACGTCGACGCGACGGGCGAGCAGACCTCGGAGGCCAACGTGAACGGCAGCGTGGACGCCATCGCCGGCGTGGTCAACGAACGCGGCAACGTCCTCGGCATGATGCCCCACCCCGAGCGCGCCGTCGAGGCGCTGCTCATGGACGACCGCAGGAGCGGGAGCGACGGCGGTCGTGAGGACGGTCGGTTCATCCTAGGCTCCCTCCTTGACGCCGCACTGCACGCCAGATGATCGGCGCCGACCGCGAGCGTCGACGCGAACAGAGACCTTGCGAGACCGGTAACGGAGAGTCCGACCATGACCGATGACCTGAGGGTGCGCGCCGCCACCTTCGGCCTGACACCGGAGGAGTTCGACGAAGTCGTCCGGAGACTCGGTAGGCAGCCGAACGCCCTCGAGGCGGCCATGTTCGGCGCGTTGTGGAGCGAACACTGCGGCTACAAGAACTCCAAGCCCCTCCTGCGCCGCCTTCCGACCAAGGGGCCCCAGGTCATCCAGGGTCCCGGCGAGAACGCCGGCGTGGTCGACATAGGCGAGGGCTGGGGCGTCGCCTTCAAGATGGAGAGCCACAACCATCCGAGCGCCGTCGAGCCCGTCCAGGGCGCCGCCACCGGCGTTGGCGGCATCCTCCGCGACATCTTTGCGATGGGCGCGCGCCCGTTCGCTACCCTGAACGCCCTGCGCTTCGGCGAACTCGGCGAGGAACGCAACCGCTACCTGTTGAGCGGCGTGGTCCACGGCATCGCGCTGTACGGCAACGCTATAGGCGTGCCGACGGTGGGCGGCGAGGTCGAGGTCAACGCATGCTTCGGCGAGAACCCGCTCGTGAACGTCATGGCGTTAGGACTGCTGAGGCACGATGAGTTGCAGAAGGGCACGGTCGGCGCTCCAGGTAACCGCCTCTTCTACGTCGGCTCCAAGACGGGCCGTGACGGTCTCGGGGGGGCCGTGTTCGCCTCGGCCGACCTCTCGGGAAGTTCCAGCGCCGACCGCCCCGCCGTCCAGGTCGGCGACCCGTTCATGGAGAAGCTGCTGCTCGAGGCGTGCCTCGAGGCGTACGGCGCCGGTCTCGTGGCTGGCGTGCAGGACATGGGCGCAGCAGGCCTCACGAGTTCCGTCGGCGAGATGGCCCACCGTGCGGGCTTCGGCGTCGACTTCCACGTCGACAAGGTCCCGACCCGCGAGGCGGGCATGACGCCCCTCGAGGTCATGCTCTCCGAGTCGCAGGAGCGCATGGTCGTCAGCGCGGCGCCCGGCAAGGAGACCGAGCTGCTGGCGCTCCTCGCCAAGTGGGAGCTAGACGCCGTGGAGGTCGCGACCGTCGCCGACCACGGACGCTTCAAGGTCTTCGAACGCGGGGAGCTGAAGGCGGACCTCCCGGTGGCCGCGTTGAACGAGCCTCCCGAGTACGTGCGCGAGGGGTTGGAGGACCCGCGCATCGTAGCCGCGCGCGAGCGCGACCTCGCCGACCTACCGGACCTCAAGGACCCCGCCGGTGCGCTCCTGACCCTCCTCGCCAGCCCTACCGTGGCGTCGAAGTTGCCGATCTACCGCCAGTTCGACCACCAGGTCATGACGAACACCGTCGTCGTGCCCGGGGCCGCCGACGCCGCCGTGCTGCGCGTGAAGGGCTCCCGGCTCGGGGTCGCCGCGACGGTCGACTGCAACTCGCGCTACGTCTACCTCGATCCCGAGCTGGGCGCGATGCACGCGGTGGCCGAGGCCGCCAGGAACCTCTCCTGCGTCGGCGCGTTGCCGTTGGCCGTAACCGATAACCTCAACTTCGGCAACCCGACGAGCCCCGGGGTCTACTATCAGCTGGAGAAGGCCGTCGCCGGTCTCGCCAGGGCCTGCGTCGCGCTCGACACGCCCGTGACCGGCGGCAACGTCAGCCTCTACAACGAGTACGCCGCGCCCGATGGCCGGCGCGCCATCCATCCGACGCCGACGGTGGGGATGGTCGGCGTCCTCGCCGACGTGTCCTGCCATGCCACGCAGGGGCTCAAGCGCGTCGGCGACGCCCTGGTGCTCGTCGGCCGCGTTGCTGGCACGCTGGGGGCGAGCGAGTACCTCCACCGCCTGCACGGGCTCGAGGCTGGCGCTCCCCCACCGATCGACCTCGTGGAGGAGGCGAAAGTGCAGGCGGTCGTCAGGGGCCTGATCGCGGACGGCCTCTGCGATACGGCCCACGACGCGAGTCAGGGTGGACTGGCTGTTGCGCTGGCCGAGATGGTGCTGGCAGGCGGGCCGGGGTCCGCCGGTCTACGCGCCGACCTCGGGGCGGGCCACGGCGCCGCGGAGCTCCTGTTCGGCGAAGGGGGTGCCCGCGTCGTGTTGGCCGTGACCGACGAGAACGTTGCCGAGGCGGTGGCGCGGTGCGAGGCGGTAGGGGTGCCGGCCGCCGTCGTCGGGCGATCGGGTGGCGAGGCGTTCGAGCTCAGCGCGGCAGGGAAGACGGTCAAGTTGACCGTCGCGGAGTTGCGGACCGCTCATACGGGCACGTTCGAGCGAGCGCTGGGGGCGAAGCAGGCGTGATCGAGCTTCCGCTCGTCCCCGCCGACGACAAGCCGCGCGAGGAGTGCGGCGTGTTCGGTGTCTGGCTGTCGGAACCCGCCGACGTGGCAGGCATCTGCCACCTCGGGATCTTCGCACTGCAACACCGCGGCCAGGAGTCGTGCGGCATCTGCGTCGCCGGACCGGACCAGGTGCGCCTCGAGAAGGACATGGGCCTGGTCGCCGAAGTGTTCACGGAGGAGCGCCTGGAGAAGCTGCGTTTCCAGGGCGCGAACCAGGGCGTGGCCCACACGCGCTACTCTGTGACGGGCTCGAGCCTGCGCTTCAACGCGCAGCCGCTCACGGCCCGGTCCAACAAGGGCCACCTCGCGCTCGCGCACAACGGCAACTTCACGAACGCCAGGGAGATCCGCGACGTCCTGCTGGCCCAAGGCGTCGTGTTCCAGACGAGCAACGACAGCGAGGTGATGCTCAACCTCATCGCGCGTTACAGCGACCTGGGGTTGGTGGACGCCACGGCGCGCGCGATGACCGAGCTGGAGGGCGGCTTCGCGGTCGTCATCATGGACCAGCGGCGCGTGATCGGCCTGCGCGACGCCCACGGGGTGCGCCCGCTCGTGGTCGGCCGGCTCGACGGCGGCTTCGTCTTCGCCTCGGAGCCGGCGGCGCTGGCCCTGGTGGGCGCTGAGTTCGTCAGGGACGTGGCTCCCGGCGAGCTCGTGGTCGCGGACGAGCGGGGTATCACGTCGCACCAGGTCGTGTCGGGCACCCCGACCCCTTGCGCCTTCGAGTGGATCTACTTCGCCCGCGGCGACGCCAGCCTCGACGGTGTCGACGTGCACGCGGCCCGCGTGCGCATGGGCGCCGAGCTCGCGCGCGAGACCCCGGTGGAGGCGGACGTCCTGGTGGGGGTGCCGGAGTCCGGGCTGGCGGCCGCGGTCGGTTACGCGCGCGACAGCGGCGTGCCTTACGACATCGGGCTCTACAAGTCACCTTACGCGGGGCGGACGTTCATCAACCCTACGCAAACGCTCCGCGACCTAAAGGTGAAGCTAAAGCTCCGACCGACGGCGGCGGTGCGTGGGAAGCGCGTAGTGCTGGTCGACGACTCCATCGTCCGCGGCACGACGTCGGGGCGCATCGTGCAACTCCTACGCGAGGCCGGGGCGGCGGAGGTCCACTTCCGCGTCTCCAGCCCGCCGATCAAGTACCCGTGCTACTACGGCATAGACACCGCGGCCCGCAAAGAGCTCGCTGCTGCAACGATGAGCGTGGAGGAGATCAGGCGGCGCATCGGGGCCGACACGCTCCACTTCCTGAGCATCGACGGCCTGGCCAGGGCCCTCGGCCTGCCGGGCGTCTGCCTCGCCTGTTTCGACGGCCGGTATCCCGCCGGGCGGCCAAGCGCGCTGGCCGAGGCCGAAGGCCTTGAGTCGGTGGGGTGGGGGCGCGCCGACGCGGCGCGCTGACCCGCGACGCCCCGACGCGGCGCCATGACCCGCGGCGCGCTGACCCGCGACGCCCCCGCGCTCGAGTGTTGGAGCCGGTGCGCGCAAGCGCGGCCGGGTGGCGCGGCCTCAGCGCTCGGCGGGGCCGGGGCGGCCTTGACTCACGACCAGCCACAGGAACTTGGCGAGCCGCGGGACGCGCTTCCAGCGGCGGCGATCCAGCGCCACCCTGAAGAGCCACTCCACGCCGAGCCGCGTCGTCCAGGCCGGCATGCGCCTCACCTCGCCCGCCAGGACGTCAAGGGTGCCGCCGACTCCGATGAGGACCTTGGCGCCGAGCGCTTGGGCGTGGCGGTCGAGGAACAGCTCCTGGCCCTCGCCAAGCCCCGCCAGTAGCACGTCGGGGCGCGCCGCCCTCACGCCCTCGCAGATCCGGGCCGACTCGCCGACGCGGTCGAAGTAGCCATGGTGGTGACCGGCCACGGTCACGCCGAAGCGCCGGGCTGCGGCAGCGGCAGCGCGCTCCGCCACGCCGGGCTTGGCGCCGAGGAAGTAGGCGCGCACGTTCGGCCCGCCGACGTGGAACAGCTCCGTCACGAGGTCGATCCCCGGCACCCTGCCGGGCAGGGGGTGGCCCGCGCGTCGCGCCGCCAGCGCGATGCCGACCCCGTCAGCGACGCTCAGGTCAGCGCTTCTGAGGGCCGCGGCGAGGTCCGGATCGCCGAGGCCTTGCACGACGATCTCCGGGTTGAGGGTGACGACGAGGCGGGGCTTGCCGCCGTCCGCGACGGCGTCCAGCACCCAGCGCACCGCGTCTTGCAGGTCCACGACGTCGACGGGGAAGCCCAGTACGTCGACCCGTTCCGGCATGACGGCCGGCTGGCCGGCGGCGCGTTCGGCGGCGTCGGCGTGCGGATCCGGGCGCGCGGAGGGGTCCATCACGGCCGCTTCGGAAGCGGTCTCGACGCTCCTGGCCCCGGCACCTCGTTCACTCAAGCTGTCTCGAAGCGGTACAGGGGCCCATGCTCGCCAAGAGCGACGGAGCGCAGCTCCGGCACGCTGTCGCTCACCGACACGCGCGCCGCGAAGCCGATGTCCTGCTCGAGCCCGATGGAGCGAAGGTAGTGGCCGGCCAGCGAGCGCCAGAGCACGTCGACGGGTTCCGGGAACGCCCGCAGGAGCGCCGTCGCGAAACGCGTTGCGCCGCGCACCTGCGCCCCATCGAGGCGTCGTTTCAGGAGGCCGGCTATCAAGGCGGCGGCCAGCGTGTCGTCCAAGTCGGGCTCGCCCGCGAAGCCGGAGCAGACGAGGTCGATGCGCTCCGTAGCCACCGCGGCGGCGCGTCGGGCGACCGCCTCGGCGTTGTAGAGGGAGCCGAGCATGACGTGCCGCGCGTCACCCAACTGCTCCAACCAGCGTGGGGCGTTCTCGGACACCATGACGACGTCGAGGCCGGCCACGGCGACCTGCGCGAGGTTGGCCGGGGAGTTCCCGTGGTTGAAGCCCTCGGGCGGCACGCCCTGGCGCTCGCCGACGAGCACGCGCCCGGCGCCGGCCTCCGCGCGCGCGCGGCGCATCGAGGGCGTGAGCGACAAGCTGCGGGCGCCCCGCTCGAAGAGCATCGGTGCGACGGTGCACGTCCGCAACACGTCTATGAGTACGACGACGTCTGAGTATGGTCCGCTAGGAACGATATCCGTGTTGATCAACATAAGTGTCTTGATTCGCGCGGCTGGCGCGCTCTTGAACGCGTTCGCCGGCATGAGATACGGCCGCCCGAGGTCCGATGAGCCCGGTTAAGCCGCGATGCTCGCGGTTCCCCCTTCTTACGGGAAGGTGGTTTCGGTCCCACCTCTGGCCGCGTGAGTGTATCACGAAGTACCGGGCGGCCGATCGCGGCTCTCATGGAGACCGGTTCGCGGCGTCGCGGGTAGTCCGAAGCGCCACCACGCGCACTCACCTTGGATAAGCTGCGCCGTGCCACCACGAGCGACGCCACCAACAGACTTCGCGCACGCCTACTCCTCCGGTTCGCTCGACGACTTCTTCGAAGTGGCGCCAGGCGACGTAGACAAGGCGCTGGCCCTGCCGCGACCGTCCGAGCGCGCGTCGCTCGTAGCCGCTCTCAAGCGCCACGCCATCGCCCTCGGCGCTCCGCCCCCGGTGCTCGCCAACCTCGAGCGCCTCTCGCATCCGGAGGCGCGCGCCGTGGTCACGGGGCAGCAGACCGGTTTGCTGCTGGGGCCTACTTACAGCCTGTCGAAGGCCATGACGGCCGTGGCGCTGGCCAGGCGACTCGACACGCGGGAGCGGCCGGTCGTGCCCATCTTCTGGCTGGCGACGCAGGACCACGACGCTCACGAGATGGACAACACGTACATGCTGGACGCGAGCGAGACCTTGCGCAGGCTAAGCGTCCGGCTGCCGGACGGTGTCGCCGTCGGCCGCGTCCCCCTTACCAGGGAGATGGTAGACGGTGTCTCCGCGGGGCTGGCGGCGCTCACCCCACGACCGCGCTTCCTCGAGCCCGTGTGGGAGCTGCTGGAGGGCGCGGCGAGCTCGGTGACCACGTACAGCGACTGGTTCGCAGCGCTCTTCACGCGCTTGCTCGGCCCCGCCGGCCTCGTGCTGATAGACCCGCTCAGGAGCGACGTCGCCGAGCACTTCCGCCCGATCATCGAGCGCGAGCTGTCCGACCCGCTCGTCACGCCGGCCGCCATCAACGCGGCGGGCAGGCGCCTGAAGGAACTCGGCTTCGAGCCGCAGCTCGGGCGCGCGCAGGGCGCCACCAACCTGTTCGTCGAGACGGGCGGCAGGCGGCTGCTCCTGAGGGCGGCGGGCGGCGCTTTCGTCGTCGAGGACAAGCGCTTCACGCGCGCGGACCTCCAGGCGCTCCTCGATGCCGACCCCACCGCCATCACTCCCGCCGCCGGCCTGCGCCCCATCACTCAGGACTTCGCCCTGCCCACCGCAGTGTTCGTGCTCGGTCCGGGCGAGCTGCGCTACGTCTCGCAACTGCGGGACGTCTACCGCTTCCACGGCGTGCCCATGCCTCTGGCATGGCAGAGAGCGACGGCCACGGTGCTCGAGCCCGTGGCCGTCCGGCTCCTCGACGGGCTTGGGGTCAGCGCGGCACGTTTCAGGGCGCAACGGACCGAACTGCTGGAACGCACGCTCCTGGAGCGCCACGGGCACGCTGAACTGTTCGCGGCGGCCGCCGGCTGTATCGAGTCGGAGTTCGAGAAGCTCCTCTCCGAGGTAGGGGGCATCGACCCGACGCTGGGCGGCACGGTGAAGCGTGGCAGGCATCACTTGGAGGAGACCCTGGCGCGCCTGCGCGGCAAGACGAGCGCGGCGCTCGCTGCGCGCGACGAGGTAACGACCCGGCAGTTCGACCGCTTGGCCGCGCACCTCCTGCCCCTCGGGCAGCCGGCCGAACGCGTGCTGAGCCCGTTCAGCCACGCGCTCAAGTTCGGTATCGAGCCGCTGATGGACCGGTTCGCCACCCTGGCCCCTGAGCGCGACCAGGAACTCGTCCTCTGATCGGTTAGCCTCGGCCGCGGACCGTTCCACGAGCTGGGGACCGTTCCGCGAGCGACCCCGGGCGACCGACGTCGACCGTACCGCGTGCCGCCCTGCGCTCAGCCCTTCTTAGAGACCGAGTAGTTGGGAGCGTCCTTCGTGATGGTCACGTCGTGCGGGTGCGACTCTACGAGGCTCGCCTGCGTGATCGTCACGAACCTGGCGTCGCGCTGCAGCGCCGCTATGTCGGGTGTGCCGCAGTAGCCCATGGCCGAGCGCAGGCCGCCCGCGGCCTGGTAGATGACGTCACCGACCGGACCCTTGTAGGCGACCATGCCCTCGATGCCCTCGGGGACGAGCTTGGCCTGATTGCCGGAGGAGGCGTCCTGGAAGTAGCGGTCGGCGCTCCCGCCCGCCATGGCCCCCAGGCTGCCCATGCCCCGGTACGCCTTGTAGCGCCGGCCGTCCCGAAGGATCTCCTCGCCGGGCGCCTCGCTCGTGCCGGCCAGCAGAGAGCCGACCATCACGACGTCGGCGCCGGCCGCGATGGCCTTGGCGACGTCGCCCGAGTACTTGATGCCGCCGTCGGCCACGAGCGTGACGTCCGAGCCCCTGAGGACGTCGGCGACCTCGAGGATGGCACTGAGCTGCGGCATGCCGACACCCGTGACGACGCGGGTCGTGCAGATCGAGCCCGGCCCGACGCCGACCTTCACGCCGTCGGCACCGTTCTCCACCAGCGCGGCCGCCCCGGCGCCGGTGGCGACGTTGCCGGCGATCACCTCGACGGCGTAGGCGTCCTTGACGTAGCGCAGAGCGTCGAGGATGCCCTGGCTATGCCCGTGGGCGCTGTCGAGGACCAACACGTCGGCGCCGGCCTCGACCAACGCAGCGGCCCGCTCCTCGAGGTCGCGGCTCACGCCGACGGCCGCCGCGACCCGCAGCCTGCCGAGCGCGTCCTTGGCCGCCAGCGGGTACTCGAGGCGCTTCGTTATGTCCTTGATGGTGATGAGGCCTTTCAGGTACCCCTTGTCGTCCACCACCAGCAGCTTCTCGACCTTGTTGACCCTGAGGATCTCGACGGCGGTCTCCAGGGTCGTGCCGACGGGCACGGTGATGAGCCCCTCCGACGTCATGACGTCGGCCACGGGCCGGGTCATGTCGGTCTCGAAACGCATGTCCCTGTTCGTCAGGATGCCGACGAGTTTGCCGTCGCGCTCCACGATGGGCACCCCGCTGATCGAGTACTCGCCCATCAGGCGCTCCGCGTCGGCAAGGGTGGCGTGCCGCTCGAGGGTGATCGGGTCGACGATCATGCCCGACTCGGAGCGCTTGACCTTGCGCACCATCTCGGCCTGCGCCTCCACCGACATCTTCTTGTGGATGACGCCGATCCCGCCGAGCCGCGCCATGGCGATCGCCATCTGCGTCTCCGTCACGGTGTCCATGGCCGCCGACACGATCGGCAGGTTGAGGCGCACGGAGCCCGTCAGGCGCGCCGAGAGGTCGACGTCCTTCGGGAGCACTCGGCTGTGCGCCGGCACCAAGAGCACGTCGTCGAAGGTCAGCGCGGTGCCGACGATCTTCTCGACAGGGTTCTTGGCCGGGGCCTCTCGGACAGCTTGTCGATTCATGCGGTGCCTTCTCCTTCGCGACCGGGGGTGACGGCCTGGTGGTTCACGGGTCGGTGGCGAGCAGCGCGAGCAGCGGCGCCAGCCACCGCCCTGGGAGTCGCACGGCGTGCCCCGAGCGATCCGTCGGCACGTGGGTGGTGGTTGCCGTAGCGACGAGCGCGCCGTCGTTCGGTCGCGCGACCCGGTAGGCGAACGCGACGCGCCGGCTGCGCACCTCCGTGAGGGTGCTCGTGACCTCGAGGAGGTCGTCGAAGTACGCCGCCGAGCGGTAGTCGACCGCGACGCTCGCGACGGCGAGGGACAGGCCCGAGTCTTCCATCTCGCGGTAGCTGAGGCCGCGCTCCCGCAGCCACTCGACGCGCCCTGCCTCGAACCATGGGACGTAGGCGCTGTGGTGGACAACGCCCATCTGGTCTGTCTCGACGAACCTGACTCTCAGTTCCATGCTGCTATGGACGCCGCGCGCGCTTGGCGGCCGGGCGCTACGGCAGCATAACCCCGCGCCCCGCTACACGCGTGCGAAGCGGTGCTACAGTGCCTGCGGGAGCCAGACTAGTGACAGCCAGCAAAGGCCGCACGTTCGGTGCGGAGTTCTTCGACCAGACGAAGTACCGCCGCGGGCAGTTGCCGCCGTCGCGCACTCGGGTGGCGCCGCCGTTCAAGGTGCTCGCCAACCCCAGCGAGGTCGCGAGCTTGCCGGCTCCGCAACTGAAGGGCGGGACGGGCATCTGGACCGCCCTGTCGCGCGAACGCAGCGGCGTGGCCGAGGGCGGTCGGTTGAAGCAGACCCACCTATCGCAGCTCCTCTGGGGCTCGGCCGGCTTCAACTACGGTCGCCAGCGGGTGCACGTGAGCGCGCAGGCGGCCTCATCCCTCGAGGCCTATCTGCTCGTTCTCAACGTTCAGGACCTCTTCGCGGGCGTCTACCACTACAACCCGCGCGACCACAGCCTCGATCAGCTCAGGATGGGTGAAGTGGCGAGCGAGTTCGCGGAGGTGGTGCTGGCGCCCATCGAGACGGCGGCGCAGGCCGCGGTCGTCTGTTTCACCGGCGTGCCGGGCCGTCACCGGGTCGCTGACGGCGGCCGACCCTACCGCTACCTCATGCTCGATGCCGGTGCGGCCGCGCAGGGCCTCGTGCTGACCGCCAGCGCCCTCGGCTTGGCGGCGACCTACGCCGCCGACTTCTACGACGACGAGCTCGCCAAGCTGCTCAACGTCGACGGGCGCACCGAAGTGCCGCTCTGTTTCGTGACCATCGGTTCCTGAACGGTGCCCCGGTGCGAGGCGCGTACGGTGGTGCGTCGGCGTTATGCTTCCCGGACACGCGGTCGTTCGGTGAGCCGCCGCGCCGAGAGGGAGCACAACGCATGCCGAGTTCCAAAGTCGAAACGCCTGCCGGCACCATGAGCCGTTCCCGAACCGCCGAGATCCTCGCCGCGGCAGAGACCCACGGCAGCGGCCTGTGGCACCCCGACGTCGTGTTCGTGCGCGGCGCCGGCGCTCTCATCTACGACGCGGACGGTCGCGAGTACCTCGACTGTCTGGCCGGCATCGCGGTGGCGAGCGTCGGTCACGCCAACGAACGCCTCGCCGACGCTCTCGCGCGGCAGGCTCGGCGGTTGATCGTCTGCCCGCAGAACCTCGGCAACGACGTCCGCACCGAGTTCGTCGACAAGCTGTTCCAGTTCGTCAGGCCGCCGCTCACGCGCGCTTTCCTCGGCAACTCGGGGGCTGAGGCCAACGAGGCGGCTTTGAAGTGGGCGCGCGTGGCCACTGGCCGAAGGCGCTTCGTGGCTGCCCAGCGCGGGTTCTCGGGTCGCACCATGGGCGTGCTGCCCCTCACGTGGGAGCCGAAGTACCGCGAACCGTTCGCACCGTACGACACCGAGGTCGAGTTCGTGCCCTTCAACGACGTGGTCGCCTTGGAGGCGGCCGTCGACGACCGCACGGCCGCCGTGCTCCTCGAGCCGATCCAGGGAGAGAGCGGGATCAGGCCTGCGACGCAGGAGTTCCTGGCCGCCGCCCGCGCCGCCACGAAGCGTAGCGGGGCGCTCCTCGTGCTCGATGAGATCCAGACGGGCGTCGGTCGCACGGGCACGTTCCTGGCTAGCGAGGCGTTCGATATCCAGCCGGACATGGTCACGCTCGCCAAGGGCTTGGCGGGCGGCGTGCCGATCAGCGCTCTGCTCATGACGGACGAGGTGGCGGGCGCCATGCCGAAGGGCGGTCACGGCACGACCTTCGGTGGGAACCCGCTGGCCGCCGCGGCCGGCCTGGCGGTGCTCGAGGAGATCGAGGAACGCCACCTGATGACCAACGCGGCGCGCCTGGGCGAGAGGCTGATGGCCGGGCTGCGCTCGGCCGGTAGCGTCGTCAAGGAGGTCCGCGGGCGCGGCCTGCTCATCGGGGTGGAGATGAACGTGCCCGTGGGTCCCGTCATCGAGGCGCTGCTCGCCGAAGGGGTCGTGACCACCTCCGGTGGCGGCGATACGGTGCGCTTCCTGCCGCCGCTCGTCATAGACGAGGCCCAGGTCGACGAGGTGGTGGCGCGCGCCAGGCGGGCCTTCGCCCGCTTCTGAACGCGCCGCGGCCAACCGGTACGGGCGGACCGCCAACACGCCTCGAAGCGTGAGGTTTCACGTCCCGCGCGGCAAGCCGCCTTACGTATACTGACCACCGTGGGACCGAGGCTGGAGAGCATCGCGCTCGAACTACTCGAGTACAAGGTCGAGGAGTACGGTTCGACGCGCACAGTACGCGGCGGCCTGAGTTCCGTGTGGGAACTGCTCGGCATGCTGAACCGCGAGCGGGAGCGTCTCAGCGCCGGTGAGCGCACGCGCCTCGACGAGGTCGCCAAGACCATGGCGAACATGAGCGACGGCCAGGGGCCCACCGCGCCGGTCCCGAGCCTGGTCTCGCTCGTACTCGACGACGAGGGTGCGGTCGAACTCGCCGCCGACGCCACCGACAAACCCCCGACCCTGCACGGGTCGACTCCCGAGGAGCGTGAGGAACACGCCGTACTGCAACGGCTCGCCAGGCGCGTCTGGTGGGACGACCTCGAGCAGTACGTCCAGCGCGTGGCCGCCGGTTGGCGCGCCGAGCGCGACCGGTTCACCGCCAGGTTGGTCTTCGCGACGCTTCAGAACCTCCAGCGCAACGCCGACCGCAGCACGTTCGGGCAGGACCCCGGCCCTCGCGCGTTCCGGGTCATCGAACCCGTCCCGACCATGAACGATCCGCTCGTGTCGCTTTCGGACCTGGATTCCCTGGCCGAGATCGTTCGCGAGCTCATCAACGTCGTCATGACGAGCGGGAAGGTCGGCAACCCCCTGCCGCCGCTCGAGCGCGGCGAGTCGGGGGCCTTCGCGTACGTCAAGAGCGCCGCCCTGACGGTGGCGAACGACCCGTACGCCGGCCGCATGGCTCCCGACACGAACCGGTCGGTCACGTCGACGCAGCTCCGTTTGGCGCTCCAGGAGCTCGGCAAGGAGCGCCTCCCGGAGGAGGAGAGAGCGGCCCAGCGTCGCGACCTCGAGCGGAGGCTCGTCGAGGTAAGCGCCAAGGAGCGTTCCGACCGCCAGGCGTTCCAGCGCGATGCCGCCATGTTCACCGAACTCGTGGAGGCGTTCTTCGCGCGTCTTGCCGGCTACCTTCCGACGAGCGTCGGCGGCGAGGCCCCGGGGCCGCAACTCGAGGGCGGCATCCTGTTCGGCGTCAACCCCATCCTGCGCTGGGACAGGGTGCCCCCCGGCGCCGCGGCCGTGACGATCCGCATGGTCGGCCCGCTGCGCCTCTCCCTGGCCGGTCACGACCTCGCCATAGCCGGCACAGGCAAGGCCAGGACGCTGTACCTGGACGGAGAGGAACTCGAGCTCGAAGGCTCCGGCATCATCCAGCGCGACCGCGTGCGGCTCGGGGCGTTCAGGGAGGGGGACTACGTCCACCTGCGCATCCGCAACGACGCGCGTTCCCTCGGCTCACGCCTTGCCGACGCGCTCGTCGTGAACAGCGTTCTCACGAGCCCGCAGCGAAGCGAGCTGCTGGCCATCTTCAAGGTCATCGCCAACAACGTTCGTGGGGAGCCGAGCGAGGTCGTCGACCAGGCGGTCGCCAGGGCCAACGTCGTGGCGGCACGCGCGCCCGACAAGGCGAAGGCGCTCGACGGTCTGCTACGCGGCGCGGCGCGCGCCGCGGGGGTCCTGGTCTCCGAACCCGTGATGCGCGAGACGGTCGCGCGCCTGGTCGGCGTCGACGGGGCTGCCGTCACGGACGTGGCCGCCATCGTCGCCGGTTCAGGCGCGACGGAGCACCAGGTCAAGACGATAACCGACGAGCCCATGACCTTCGACCTCGCCAACCTCAAGATCACCGTCAGGCAGTACCGCGGTCGTGGCCGCACGGCACAGGAGAGCTTGGTGGCCATGCTGCCTGGACAGGTGCTCGGTTCGTTCGCGGACTACCTGCTCGTGCCGCGGCCGAACGGCACGCTCCTGTTCGCGCGGGGCGAGGAGGAAGTGGCCGTGCTCTTCCTGCCCGCCTACGTCTCGGCCTGAGCGCTGCCAGGAACGGTCCGCCGGATGAGCGCGCTCAGTTAGTTGCGTGGTGGAGCCGTGCGCGACGGCGCCCCGAACTCGTAGGCCTCTCTCAGCAGCTCCAGGTCGGCGCCGTCCACCTTGCCGTCGCCGTTGAAGTCGGCCGCGAGGTTGACGCCCGTCTGCCCGTAGGCGCGGCCGAAGGCCGCCAGGTCGTAGAAGTCGACCGCGCCGCTCCTGTCCAGGTCCATCGGGGGGTAGGCGCGTCTGTCCAGCAGCTCGGCGACCTCGGCCGGGGTAGGGGTGGCGACATCGGCGGCCAGTGCGCGGGCCATGATCCCCGCGCCGCCCTCCGGCAGACCAAGGAGGATGCCGAGTTCGTGGACTAGGGCCGCTTTGACGCTCGCGCCAGCCGTCGGGGAGACGAGGACCTCGATGCGGCCGGAGCGCTGGAGGGTGAGCGACAGCGCCTCCCCTAGGAGCTCGTCGGGGCCGTAGCGCACGACGGTGATGGCGGCCGGGTCCTGCGAGAAGACCGCGGTGCCCGGCGCGGCCGCCTCCCAGACGCCGGCCGCGTCCGCGGCCAGCTCAGAGAGGAGCAGGGGGCCGCCGGCGTCCTCGACGCGGTAGGTAACCGCTGGAGTCGGGGAACGGGTGGGGGCGGAGGGGGGTGCGGCGGCGCCGGGCGGCCGCGCTTCCGGCTCGGGAGCCCGCTCGGTGACCGAGACGGTGTCGGGGGCTTCGATCTCGGTCGCGGGTGGAGAGCCCGGCGCCGTTTGTCCGGGCGGCTGCGGCGCACCCCCGACCGTGGCCGGGGCTTCGGGCGTCGTGTCTCCCTGCGGCTCCGGCGGCGACTCGGTACCACGCTCGAGCAGGGTAGCGAGTGCCTGGGCGAGCTCGGCTTCCGTTGTGGCGGCTCCTTCGCGCACGAGCGCTCCGGTGGCGCTCACGCCGAGCGTGCGGCCGTCCGAGTCGACCGCGCCGCCCCCGCTCAGGAGCCACGCCCCCTGGGCGACGCCGACGATGGGGGAGGCCAGGGCCGCGTCTTGATACGCCAACACCAACCACCGTTGGCCGAGAACGAACGCGGGCAGACCGCTCACGGTGAGGTCTGCCTCACCGAGCATGCTCCCGCCCAGGAAGCGCAGCGTCACCGCGGCGTCTTCGCTCGTGCCAGGCGACCCGGCCGCCTCCGCCGCCCGGTCGCGTACGACCTTGGTCCGCTGGAACGTCACGACGGTCCACGGCAGACCGTCGGCCTCCGTGCGCGTCACGTCTGCGACCTCTCCGAAGAACGCGAGGTCGGCCCGCAACGCCAGCGCCTCCGGCGAGGCCGGTCGGTAGGTCGTTGCGAAGGCCTGGGAGCAAAGCGCGGCCAGGAGGGCAACGAGCATGGTCCAGCGGGCGGCCGGGCGGGAGGACCGGCTCATCGGTCCGCGGCCCCTTCTGGCGAGCCGTCCTGTTCAGGCGGCGGGGCGGGCTCCTCCGCCGGCGCGGTCTGGTCGCCGGGTTCTCGCGCGGCGCGGCGGCCGCTCGATCCGGTAAGGAACTCGTGCTGTCTGGCCGGGTCCCCGCTGGCGGTCAGCACCTCCGCCTCGTACTCGACGAGGACGGTCACGGGGGGCGTGAGCGGGGCGAGCGTGAAGGAGTAGAGCTCGACAGCGCCGCTCAGCGTGGAGCTAAGCGCGGCCAGATCGACCTGCAACTCACCGGGTGCGCCGCGCCAGAGGAGCGCGACGTCCCTGCGCGCGGCCTGCGGCTCTCCCACGAGCTCGTACTCGGCCGGGTCCCACGTCACCTTGGTGCGCGCCGCCGTCGCCAAGCGCGCGTCCTCCAGGCGAACCCTCAGCGTCGCGGGCGCCCTGATCTCGGTCTGAGGCGCCACCAGCACGAAACGCGGTGGTGGCGGAGCGCTTACCCGCAGGGTGTAGCTCTGACTCACGCGGGAGAGGTTGGCGTCGGAGACCTCGACCGAGATCTCGAAGGTGCCGGTCTCGGTGGCGACGCCGCGCAGCACGCCGTTCTGCAAAGCGATGCCCTCGGGCAGCGAGCCGTCTGTCAGGGTGAACGTGTACGGCCTGAGGCCACCGACGGCGTGGAGCTGCCCCTCGTACGCCTCCATGAGGACGGCGGCCGGCAGGTCCTGTCCTACGAGCCGCAGGGCCTCGCCTCGGGTGGCCATGTCGCCGGCGCAGCCGGAGGCGAGGACGAGGACCAGGAGCGCGACGACCGCCGGGGCCGTCAGGCGCTTGGGCGGCGCTGAGCGCGCGTCGCGCCGGGCGGCGTCGGTCTGCCTGCTTAGCATGGCTGCGATTGTACCGACCAAGGGATGAGAGGAGCCCTCGCCGCCCGCGGGCGCCGCCCGCAGGCGCCGCCCGCAGGCGCCGCATGGTTACGCTCGCGTGGCCGGCCGGCTTGGCTGGCCGGCGTGGTCGCGCCAGCGGGTGTTGGGCCCGCAGGGCGCTCCGTGGCGCGTGATAGAGTCGAGCCTTGAACGACGCAAGCCCGTTCCTGACGACGCGCGCGGCACGGAGGCGCTACGCCCTGCCGGCCGCAGAGTTGCTCGCCCAGGCTGGGGTGGCGCGCCCCGAACTCGCCACGCCCGCGCACTGGGCCGAGCGGGTCTCCATGGCGCGGCGCGCCCGAGACGGGCATCCTCGTCTCGAGTCGCCGCTCAGCGCGGGCACGCTGAGCGCCGCCGCCGCCCTCCATGACGGCATGCATGCCGTCATGACCTCGCCGGGCCTGAACGGAGCGGGTCAGGCCGCGCTCGAACGGGCATGGAGACGCCGCGAGCACGAGGACGGCCGGGAAGGTGCCGCGGCTTACGAGGCGGCCTTCGCGGAAGCCTACGTGGCCGCGGGGTTGCCGGAGACCTCGTCCCCACCCTATCTCACGGGCGCCCAGGTCGCGGAGCGCACCTGGCTCATCGCGCGCGCCATCGACAACCCCGCGCTCACCGCGACGCATGAGCTGCTGAGCGCGCCCCTCGGCGCGGAAGGGCCATGGGGGGCGACGGACGCGGCGGTCTCGGAGGCCCTGGCGACGGTCGGCGCCCCGGACCGCGGGACGGGGGCGGACGGTGATGGCGACGCCGTAGCCGAGGCCATCCCCGACGCCATGGCCGGGTCGGTCGCCCTGGCCAACCAGGCAGGGAACCTGCTCGACGTCCTCCTCGCGCCTATGCGGCTCGAGCCCACTTCGCTCGTCGGTCAGCTGCGCCTGGCCGCGCGACTGTGGGCGCCCTACCTGACCGGCGCGCGCGGGGTGACGGAACGCCTGCTCAGGGCCGTTGACCTCCTGGCGGAGGAGAGCAAGAAGGCGCCCCAGTTCGACCCCGGTCCGCCCCCGCCGCCGCCCGAGCCCGTCGTGGTCGAGGAAGCGTCCGGGGCCGCCCGTTACACCCCCGACAAGGCCTGGATGCCCGAGGTCGCGATGGTGGCCAAGAGCACCTACGTCTGGCTGGCGCAGCTGTCGCGGACCTATGGAAGTGAGATCCGCCGCCTCGACGAGGTGCCGGAGGCCGCCCTGAGCGCGCTGCGTGACGACGGCTTCAACGCGCTATGGCTCATCGGCGTGTGGGAGCGGAGCCAGGCATCACGCAACCTCAAGCGCGCGCGCGGCCAGCCAGACGCGGGCGCCAGCGCCTACTCGCTGTTCGACTACGTCGTGGCAGACGACCTGGGCGGCGAGCCGGCGCTGGCGGCGCTGAGCGGCCGGGCCGCCGCCGTCGGCCTGCGCTTGGCGAGCGACATGGTGCCCAACCACACCGGCCTCGACTCCAGCTGGATGGTCGAGCACCCCGACTGGTTCGTGCAGCTCTCGGAACCGCCCTACCCGGGCTACCGGTTCACCGGCCCGGACCTCGCCGCTGGCGGGCCCATCGAGGTGCGGGTCGAAGACGGCTACTTCGACGGCACCGACGCCGCGGTCGTGTTCGAGCGCAAGGACGGGGCGACGGGGGAGCGGCGGTACGTCTACCACGGTAATGACGGCACCACGATGCCTTGGAACGACACGGCGCAGCTCGACTACCTGCGAGCCGACGTGCGCGAGGCGGTCATGCGAACGGTGGAAGAGGTCGCGCGCCGCTTCCCCATCATCCGGTTCGACGCCGCCATGACGCTGGCCAAGAAGCACGTCCAGCGCCTCTGGCACCCGCTGCCCGGCGAGGGCGGGGCCGTGCCATCGCGAGCGCGCTTCGCCATGGGCCAGGAGGAGTTCGAGCGGCGCATGCCGCGCGAGTTCTGGCGCGAACTCGTCGACCGCATGGCCGAACGCGCTCCCGACACGCTGCTGCTGGCGGAGGCCTTCTGGCTGCTCGAGGGTTACTTCGTGCGCGAGCTCGGCATGCACCGCGTCTACAACAGCGCTTTCATGCACATGCTCATGCGCGAGGAGAACGGCGCGTACCGGCGCCTGCTCAAGTCGGTGCTCGCGTTCGACCCGCGGGTACTGCAGCGCTACGTCAACTTCATGAGCAACCCCGACGAGGAGACGGCCAGGGAGCAGTTCGGGACGGGCGACAAGTACTTCGGCGTGGCGACGCTGTTGGCCACCCTGCCCGGACTGCCGATGTTCGGCCACGGTCAGGTGGAGGGCTTGCAAGAGAAGTACGGCATGGAGTATCTGGCGCCGAAGCTGGACGAGTGGCCGGAGCCTTGGCTGGTGGAGCGCCACAGGCGCGAGGTGGCGCCGCTCCTGCGAGCGCGGGGGACCTTCGCCGGCGCGGACGCCTTCAGGCTGTTCGACCTGATCGGGGAGCACGGCGTGGTAGAGGACGCGTTCGTGTTCGTGAACCGCGGCCAGGGCGGCGCTCACGGCGCGGTACTAGTCGCGTACAACAACTCGCCGCGCGCGGTCGAGGGCCGGGTGCGCGTCAGCGCGCCATACGCGGACGTCATGCGGGGAGGCGGCCTCCGTTCCGATACCGTGGTCGCCGCGCTCGCTCTGCGCGAGGGTGGGGCCGGTCAGGTCGCGTTCACGACCTTCGCCACCGGCCTCCGCACGCGCACGGTCCGGATCGCCGAACTCAAGCGCGAGGGGCTATGGCTTCAGCTCGGACCGTACGAGGCGCGTGTCGAGCTGGTCAGCCAGACCGACGACGGGCCAGGCGAGCCGGCGGAGGTACCGGCGCTCCCCGCCGAGCGCGCCCGGCGGCTCGGGACGGCGTTCGGGCTCGACCCGCGGCTAGCCGGCCCGAGGGGCGTGGCCGGGAGGCGGGCCACCAAGCGCAGGCGCTCCTCCGGCGCGAGGCCGCCACGCCGGCGCCGATGACGCCGGCAAGAAGACTTGACGGTTGGCAGCCGCTCGTCAGGCGACCTTCGAGGCCGGACGGGGCTGGGCTCGGGCCGGACTTCCGCCGGTCACCGACGCGCCGACGCGTCGGTCAGCATCCCGATGCGGCGCGACTGCAGATGGGTCAATGCGAGCGCCAGAGCGTCGGTGACATGATCGGGGCGCTTCTGCGCCGTCAGCTTCAGGAGGGCGCGGACCATGAACGCGACTTGGTCCTTGTCGGCGCGGCCGCTGCCGACCAGGGCCAGCTTGACCTGCTCCGGTCCGTACTCGAAGACCGGCAGCTCGCGCTCCGCCGCGGTGAGTAGCACGACGCCCACGGCCTGACCCACGCGGAACGACGTCTGCCGCTGTTGCTTGAGGAACTGACCTTCCAGCGCTATGGCGTCCGGTCGGTAGCGATCGAGGAACGTCGTGAACTCGCGCCGTATGGCCAGGAGACGCTCGCCTTGGGAACTGCGCGGCGACGTGGTGACGAGGGCGCTACCCAGGAAGCCGGCCTCCTTGCCAGCCTCCTCGACGGCGCCCATGCCAAGGTTGGCAAGGCCGGGGTCGACGCCCACCACCCGGAGCGGCCTGGCGCCGCTCCCCGGCTGCGTGACGCGACCCCGCTCAGGCACTCAGTAGTCCGCCAGGTAGCGATCCAGCTCCCAGCCGTGGACGGCGATGCGGTACTCGTCGTACTCGGCCAGCTTCTCGTCGATGAACAGCTTGTAGACGTGGTCGCCGAGGGCGTCTATGACGACGCGGTCGCGCTTCAGGTTGTCGAGCGCCTCCTTCAGGTCGCCGGGGAGGTCCTTGACCTTGTGCTTGCGGCGGTCGCGGACGCTCATCTCGAAGATGTTGCGCTCGACCGGTGGCGGTGGGAGGAGCTTGCGCTTGAGACCGTCGATGCCGGCGGCGATCATGGCCGATAGCGCCAGGTACGGGTTGGCTGACGGGTCGGGCATGCGTAGCTCGGCGCGCGTGCCGTTGCCGCGCCGCGCCGGGATGCGCACCATGGCGCTGCGGTTGGAGACGGACCACGCGATGTTGGTCGGCGCCTCGTGACCGGGCGTGAGGCGCTTGTAGCTGTTGATGGTGGGGTTCGTGATGGCGACGAAGCCCGGCGCGTGTTCGAGCAGGCCACCGATCCAGTAGAGCGCCGCCTTCGAGAGCTGGTAAGGCGCCTTCGGATCGTAGAAGGCGTTCTCGCCGTCCTTGAAGATGCTGAGGTGGCTGTGCATGCCAGAACCCGCGATGCCGGCGACGGGCTTGGGCATGAAGGTGGCGTGGAGTCCGTGGTTCATCGCTATGCGCTTCACGACCGTGCGGAAGGTCTGGATGGAGTCGGCGGTCGTGATGGCGTCCGCGTACTTGAAGTCGATCTCGTGCTGGCCGGGACCGACCTCGTGGTGGGCGGCCTCGATCTCGAAGCCAAGATCGGTGAGGGCGTTGACCATGTCGCGGCGCGCGTCCTCGCCCCGGTCGACCGGGGCGAGGTCGAAGTAGCCCGCGCCGTCGTTCGTGATGGTGGTGGGGCTGCCGTCGACGCCGCGCTTGAACAGGTAGAACTCCGGCTCGACGCCGACGAACAGGTCGTCGTACCCGAGCTCGCGGAGCTTCGCGAGCTGGCGCTTCAGCACCCCGCGCGGGTCGCCATCGAAGGGCGTGCCGTCCGGTTCGTTGATGTCGCAGATGAGGCGCGCCACCTGGCCGGGCACACTGCCCTCCACCGCGGGCGGGAGGAGGAGGAACGTGTCGTAATCGGGGCTGAGGAGCATGTCTGACTCCTCGATGCGCGTGAAGCCCTTGATCGACGAGCCGTCGAACATGATCTCGCCGTCGAGCGCCTTGTCGAACTGGGAGGTTGGCACCTCTACGTTCTTGTTGCGCCCATGGATGTCGGTGAACTGGAGCCTGAGGAACCGGACGTCGTGTTCCTTCAACAGCTGTTTGATGTCGGCGCGGGACTTGGCCACACTTCCTCCTGGGAACCGAAAAGCTCGGGTCTCGATCGCTACCGGACGACCGTTGGGTCGATCGGCGCATCGCAACGACCGGGAGAATAGCACAATCCTGCAGGTCGTGATGAGGAAACAAGACGAATGTGATGTTTCCGCATGACACTTGGCACCGCCCCGTGGTCGCGGCCGGTCGTAAGGCGTACGTGAGGCCCTTAACCTTTCCTTTCTCCCTGCCACCGTCGACGTTGACAGCCTATGTGGGGTTTCTTACGATGCAACCGACCGCCGCACGTAGACATCGTCGCGTTTTTCGAACCTAGGAGGAGAACGTGCATAAGAAGCTAGTTTGGTTGTTGGTGGCTGCGTTGATCGGCTTGGCCGGCGCGCAGACCCCGCCCGTCTCTAAGGTCGGTGTGCTCCTGTCTTACACCGGTCCGCTGGCCGAGTTCGGTCCGGCCATCGGCAACGGCGTCAAGCTCGCCGCCGACCAGATCAACGCCGCCGCAACGGCGGTCTTCGGCGGTCCGATCGTCGAGATCGTCACCGAGGACGACGCCACCGCTGCCGCGCAGGGCGTCGAACGCGCCCGCAAGCTCGTCAACGCCGACGGCGTCGTCGCCATCGTCGGCTCGCTGTCGAGCGGCGTCAGCGTGGCGGTCGCCGAGTCCGTGGCCATCCCGAGCAACGTAGTCCTGATCTCGCCGGCCTCCACCTCGCCGCTACTCGCGATGCTCCCGGACGACGGCGACGTCGTCTACCGCACCGTGGCCTCCGACGCGCTCCAGGGCGTCGTCGGCGCCATGCTCGCGCGCGGTGAGATCTTCTCCGATCACAGCTACAACACCGCCGCCATCCTGTACGACAACAACCCGTACGGCCAAGGCTTGGCCGACGCCTTCGAGGCCGCCTTCACCAAGCGCGGCGGCACCATCACGGCCAAGGTCGCCCACCCGGACGAGCCGCAGCCCACGTACGCCGCCCTCCTCGAGCAGGTGCTGGCCGGCAACCCCGAGGTCGTCCTCGCGGTCTCCTACCCCGGTCAGGCGACGGTCTACATGGCCGAGGCCCGTGACCTCTACAACTTCACGAACTGGCAGTACACGGACGGCACGCAGTCCCTCGACATCGTCACGGCGCTCGGCGCCGACGCCGTCGAAGGCCACTACGGCACGTCTGCCGGCGCCGACCCGAACTGGGACGGCTGGGTCAAGTTCTCCTCCGCGTACGCCGACACGTTCGGCGAGGCGCCGCCGCTGCCTTACATCGACACCGGCTACGACGCCATGGCCACCATCGGCCTCGCCATCGCCAAGGCCATCGTCGACGGTGTCGAGGTCTCCGGCGCCAGCGTCGCCGCCCGCCTGCGCGACGTCTCCAACGCCCCGGGCGAGACCGTCGGCGTCGGCGACTTCCAGCGTGCCCTGGAGCTCATCAAGGCCGGCCAGGCCGTCAACTACTCCGGCGCCGCCGGCGAAGTCGACTACGACGCCCTCGGCGACGTCGTGACCCCGATGGCGGTGTGGGAGTACAAGGGCGGTAGCATCGAGACCGAAGTCGTACTCACCGCTTCGGAGATCCCCGCAGAGTAAGTCCAAGCCAGAGCGCGACCAGCGGCGGGCTGGAACGCTTGAAGAAAGAGGGAGGGCGGATGCGAACGAGCATCCGCCCTCTGTCTTGTATTGGGGGCGCCTCAGCCCAGGTCGCGATCTAGCGAGACGACCTTCTCCTCCGGGATGATCCCCTTGGGCTTGAACAGCACGATGAACACCAACAGGATCGAGATGAAGAGCAGTCGTAGGTAGGGGCCGCGCGAAGGCAGGTCGGGGGAGATGGCCGCGAGGGCGGGCCGCAAGGCGTCTACCACGAAGCTCGTGCCGGACCAGATCGCGTAAACGACGAACGCGCCGAGGATGGCGCCGCGGTTGTTCCCGCTGCCCCCGAGCATGAGCATCACCCATACGAGGAACGTGCCGTTGAGCGGGTCGAAGTGGGAGTAGTCGATGGACACGATGTAGTGGGCGTAGAGCGCGCCGCCTATCCCCATGATCACCGCCCCGACGACGAACGCCTGCATGCGGAAGGCGGCGACGTCCTTGCCGTTCATGGCGGCGGAAGCCTCCTCCTCCCTGACGGCACGCAGGACGCGGCCCCAAGGCGAGCGGATGGCGCGCTCTAGCACGCGGTAGATGAGGTAGAGGACGAGCGCGACGATGGCGACGTAGATGTACGGGTAGTCGCGTGGCGCCAGCGGCGCGAAGAACGAGTTGACGAAGCCGGGCAGCCAGCCGCAGCCGTCGCCCGACAGGCAGCTGAGCGGTTGCGGTATGCCGCGCAGTGGCTGTGGGCCGTTGGCCAGCCAGCGCTCGTTCTGGAAGAAGAGCCGCACGAGCTCGGCGATCCCGATGGTGGCTATGGCGAGGTAGTCGTCGCGCAGCTTGAGCGTCGGCTTGCCGACGAGCCATGCCAGGACCCCCGCGACGACGCCGGCCGCGAGCACGCCCACCCAGAACGGCATGCCGAGCCCGAACAGCTGTTTCGTGAAGCTGGCGTTGAGGCCGGTCGGCATCTTGGTCGTGACGAGCGCGCTCGTGAACGCGCCGATGGCGTAGAACGCCGCGATGCCGATGTTGAAGAGGCCCGTGTATCCCCACTGCACGTTGAGGCCGACCGACAGCACGGCGTAGACGCACGCCATCAGGATGAAGGTCGTGACGTAAGAGAGGAGGCCGGTCGGCATGACCAGCGTGATGAGCGCCGCGGCGCCGAAGCCGACGGCGAGCGACGCGAGGTGCCTGAGCCAGGACGGCTTGAAGCGCATGACGCTGGAGAGGAGGAGCCACAGGGGCACCGCCAGGAGCGCGGCCTTGGCGAGGTGAAGCGCCGTCATGCTACTTCCTCCCCCCGAACAGTCCCTCTGGGCGGACGATGAGCACGATGATCATGACGAGGAAGGCGATCCCCTGGCTGTAGACGGGGTTGATGAACGCGCCGCTCATCTGCCACACGATGCCGATCACGAACGCTCCGGCGAGGGCCCCGTAGGCGTTGCCGATGCTGCCGAGGATGACGGCCGCGAAGAGCGGCAGGAGCAGCCACCACCCCATCTCGGGCCTGAGTTGCACGTCGAGGCCGTAGAGCATGCCGCCGGCACCGGCCAGTCCGCCGCCGATGAGCCATGTCCAGAGGATGACGCGCTTCGTGTCTATGCCGCTGATGCGCGCCAGGTCCGAGTTGTCCGCGGTGGCGCGCATGGCCTTGCCGATCTTGGTGCGCTCGAGCAGCAGGTACACGCCGACGATGAGCACTACGGCCAGGCCCAGGATGAACAGCTGGTCCGGTCGCACCCGCACGCCGGCGAAGAGCTCGACTGCCGGCCGCGCGCGCCCCGTGTAGAAGAACGTGAAATCCGCGCCCCAGAAGATGTAGACAAGGCTCCTGATGCCGAACGCGAGGCCGAGGGCGGCCATAGCGAACATGATCGACTGCGAGCGACGGGCCCGCAGCGGCCGGAAGGCGAGCTGGTCGAGCCCGAAGGCGATGAGCCCGACGGCCGGGATGACTAGGAGCAGGGCGACGAGGAACTCGTACCCGAAGGAGAACGGCGCCAGCGGCGCCCCTTTGGGCAGCAGCGTCACGACGACGAGGCCGAGGTACGCGCCGAGCGTCATGGTGTCGCCGTGCGCGAAGTTGGCCATCTTGAGGACCGCGTAGACGAGCGTGACACCGATCGCGCCGAGGGCGAGCGTGCCGCCGAGCAGCACGCCGCGTACGAAGAGCGAGAGGAGCTGCGTGCCGGGCACGCCCTTGACGATCGCGACGACCACGATGGCGGCGAGCACCAGCGCGAGCGCCACGAGCATGCCCGTCCGGCCCGCCGCGGCGCGGCGGAACCGTTCCATGGGTCGCGCGCTTGAGGATCCCGTACTCTGCACCACCGTCAACCTCCCAGGTAGAGGCGGGCGACCTCTGGGTTCTCGAGGAGGTCGCGGCCTTGACCGTCGACCTGGTTCTGGCCGGTCGCCAGGACGTAGCCCCGGTTGGCCAACGCGAGCGACTTCTTGGCGTTCTGCTCGACCATGAGGACCGCCACGCCCGTGCGGTTGATCTCGACGATCTTGTCGAAGATCATGTCGACCAGCAGGGGGGCGAGGCCGGCGGAAGGCTCGTCGAGCATGAGCAGCCGCGGATCGAGCATCAGCGCCCTCCCCATCGCGACCATCTGCCGTTCGCCCCCCGACATCTTGCCGGCTCGCTGCTTGCGGCGCTCGGCGAGGCGGGGGAAGAGCTCGAAGACGCGCTCCTTCTGCTCCGCCAGCGACCCGTTACGGATGTAGCCCCCCATGTCCAGGTTCTCCTCGACCGTCAGGTTGGGGAAGACGTTGTCAACTTGGGGAACGTACGAGAGCCCGAGCCGCACCAGCTTCTCGGGCGCCGTGCCGGACACGTCGCGACCGTCGAAGGTGATGGAGCCCTCCCACGGCTTGAGCAGCCCGAAGATGAGCTTCATCACCGTCGACTTGCCTGCGCCGTTCGGACCGACTATCGAGACGATCTCGCCTTCGCCGACACTGAGGGTGACGCCCCTGAGGACCTGCATCTCGCCGTAGCCGGCGACGGCGCGCTCAACCGTCAAGAGCGGCATACTGCCCTCCAAGGTACGCCTCCAGGACGCGCGGGTCGGACTTGATGATGGCCGGCGGCCCCTCGACGAGCTTGCTGCCCTGGTTCATCACTACCACAGGGTTGCAGAGGCCCATGACGAGCGGCATGTCGTGCTCGATGAGCAGGAACGTGATGCCGCGTTCGCGGTTGAGCTGCTCGATCTTCTCGCGGATCTTGCCCATCAGCGTCGGGTTGACGCCCGCGCCCGGCTCGTCGAGGAGGACGATCTTCGGGTCGGCCATCAGGGTGCGGGCGAGCTCGAGTAGCTTCTTCTGGCCGCCCGACATGGCGCCGGCCGGCTGGTCCGCCATGTGGGCGAGGTTAACGAACTCGAGCACCTCGTTGGCCTTGTCGCGCAACTGCCGCTCCTGCGCCCTCACGGCGCCGGGCCGAACGACGGGGTTCCAGAACCGCTCGCCGATCTGACCCTTGGGCACCAGCATGAGGTTCTCGGTCACGGTCATGCTCTTGTGCTCGCGGGGGATCTGGAAGGTCCGGCAGAGACCCTTGCGGAAGAGGAGGTGGGAGGGCAGGCCCGTGACGTCCTCGCCGTCAAGGTAGACGCGACCCGAGTCGGGTCGGTGGAACCCGGACACCAGGCTGAAGAGGGTGGTCTTGCCCGCGCCGTTCGGACCGATCAGGCCGGTGATGCTGCCAGGGGCGACGTCGAAGGAGCAGGCGTTGACGGCGCGCAGGCCGCCGAAGTCTTTCGTCAGGCCCTGGATGCTCAGCAGCGGCGCGCCCGGGCCGACGCCGCCTGCCCGACCGGGCGGTCGGGCCGACCCCGTGCTCGAACTCGCGGGATGAGTATCCGACACGTTCATTTACCTCGCTTTATGCGCTGGCTTGCGCTGTGTTCGGCGGCATCGTAACACTTCGTGAGAAGCGCGTCCGGAGGGGCCCAAGCTCGGGGCGTCGCCCTGCATGGGCGGTGGCACGAGCGAGCCGCTCTACCAGCAGCAAGGGAGCCATGCGCCGCCTCGTGCCGCCGGAAGCCGGTCTCGTCAGCCGACGGCCGCCAGCATCGCCTCGACGTCGGCCAGTTTCACGCGCGGTCGACCGCTGGCCGTGCCGGCGGCCGTCTCGAGGGCGTCCAGTTTCGCCCAGTCGGCCGCCGTGAAGGGTCGCGCGCCGCGGTCGGCCAACAGGGCGTCGAGCGCCTCGACGCTCGGCTCGGGCGGCACGGGCAGCTCGTCGGCCAACAGGCTCGCGACGGTCTCCATGGCGCACGCCTTGTTGGTGCCGATCACGCCGCTGGGTCCGCGCTTGATCCAGCCGGCGACGTACAGCCCCGGAACGGGCGCTCCGCCCCGCGCCGTCAGCACCCGGCCGGCCTCGTTCGGGATCACGCCGGCGCGCTCGTCGAAAGGGATGCCCGCTAGCGCGGTGCCCTGGTAGCCGACGGAGCGGAAGACGAGCTCCGCGGGGAACTCCTCCGTCTCGCCCGTCGCCACGGCGGCCAGCCCCCCGCCCTGGCGCTCCTCGAGGCGGTTCTTGCCGAACAGGACGCTGCTCACGTGCCCGTTGCCGCGCAGCTCGAGCGGCGAGAGGAGGAAGCGTATGTGCACGCGGCGTGGTTTCCCCTCCGGCGTCTGCTTGGCGAAGTCGCGTAGCACCTCGAGGTTCTTCATGGCGTTGACGTCGCCCGCGATGGCGGCGAGGCTGGCCTCGCCCACCTCGAGCTCCTCCTCGCGCACGAAGATGTCGGCGTTGGCCAACTCGCCCAGCTCGCGCAGCTCCTTGGTGGTGAACTTCGCCTCGGCAGGACCGCGGCGACCCACGATCACGATGTCCTCGACGGTCGAGTCGGCCAGGCGCTCCAGCGCGTGGTCGGCGATGTCCGTCTCACCGAGTTCGGCCACCGTCTTCGCGAGCACGCGTGTGACGTCGATGGCCACGTTGCCGACGCCGATGATCACGGCCGTCTTGGCCGCGAGGGGCACCTCGAGATCCCGGAAGTCGGGGTGCGAGTTGTACCAGGCCACGAACTCGGTGGCCGACATGCTCCCGAGGAGGTCCTCGCCGGGTATGGCGAGGCGCCTGTCCGTCGGCGAGCCGACCGTGACGACGACCGCGTGGTAGTGGCGCCGCAGGTCCTCGATGGTCAGGTGCTTGCCGAACTCGACGTTGCCGAGGTACCTGACGCGCGGATCGGCGAGGGTGCGGTCGTAGAGGCGCGTGACGGACTTGATCTTCTGGTGATCGGGGGCGACGCCGAAGCGCACGAGGCCGTACGGCGTAGGAAGACGCTCGATCAGGTCGACCGACACCGCGTCGCCCAGCCCCTTGAGTAGCGCTTCCGTTGCGTAGAAGCCGGCCGGGCCGGCGCCGATAACCGCGATGCGGGTAACGTTGGCGTCGCTGTCCATGCCTCGATTATGGCAGGCGCCCCAACCTGGCACCGGGACGACGCGGCAAGGTAAGCTGCCCGGCTATATGGAAGTCGCTCCAGCACAACCAACCGAGGCCTTGCGCCGGGACGCCGTGGAGGTGACCCTGCCGTGGCCGGTCAGGGTGCAGAAGTACGGCGGGACGAGCGTCGGCGACGTGGACAGGATCGGCAAGGTGGCTGCCCGCATCGAGAGGTCGGTCCATGCGGGCGAGAAGGTCGTCGTGACCGTCTCGGCCATGGGGAGGACCACCGACCAGCTCATCGGCCTGGCGCGCGAGGTGACCGCCCGCGCCTCTCGCCGTGAGCTCGACGTCCTCCTGGCGACGGGCGAGCAGCAGTCCATCGCCCTCGTGGCCATGGCCCTGCACGAGCGCGGCATCAGGGCGCGCTCGTTCACCGGCGCGCAAGCGGGCTTTCTGACCGACTCCCGCCACGGCTCGGCCCGCATCCTGGAAGTCGACCCGCGCCCCGTGCTCGCCGCCCTGGAGGACGTCGACGTCGTGGTGGTCGCCGGTTTCCAGGGAGCCGATGCCGAAGGGCACATCACCACCCTCGGGCGCGGCGGTTCCGACACCACCGCCGTTGCCATCGCCGCGGCGCTTCGAGCCCCCGAGTGCGAGATCTTCACCGACACCGACGGCGTGTACACGACCGACCCGCACCGCGTCTCCAGCGCCACCAAGCTCGCCGTGGTCGATTACGACGAGATGATCGAGCTCGCCAGCCAGGGCGCCAAGGTCCTGCACCCGCGCAGCGTCTGGTACGCGCGGCGCTACGGCGTGCGCGTCCACGTCCGCTCGTCGTTCGGCAACGCCCCCGGCACGATAGTCACGCGCCTGACGCGCCCCCAGGAGGGGAACATGAGCATGATCGCCGACAAGCCCGTCACGGGGGTCGCCCTTGACCTGAACCACGCGCGCGTCGACCTCCACGCCGTCCCAGACCGCCCCGGCGTGGCCGCGCTCATCTTCGGGGCCCTCGGGCGTGCCGACGTGAGCGTCGACATGATCATCCAGGGCGTCCGCGGCGCCTCTGACAGCCGCCAACAGATGGCTTTCATCGTCGGCAAGGACGTGGTCCCCGACGCCCTCGCGGCCCTGGAGCCCGTGCTCGGCGAGATGGGCGCGCACGCCGAGGTCGACACGGACGTCGCCAAGGTCTCGATCGTCGGCATCGCCATCGGATCGACCCCCGGCGTTGCCGCCCGCATGTTCGACGCCGTCGCCGCGGCGAACGCCAACATCGACATGATCACCACGAGCGAGGTGCGCATCAGCGTGCTCATCCCCGCCGAGCGGGCGCAGGCCGTCCTCGAGGCCGTGCATACGGCGTTCGGCCTCGACGCCGCGGACGGCGCCGCCGCGGACGACTAGGCGCGTCGGGCCAGCGTGCGCGCCGACCGCCTTGAGCAGGTGTTCCTCCGACCGAGCGCCGGACGGTTGCAGGCGCTGGTGGTGCTCGAGTCTGAGGCCGGCGCGCGGGAACGCGTCACGCTCTCGCCGCCGACGGCCGGGATCGGCCCCGCCGCCGAGCTGGCCGCGGCGCGCTACGTGGCCAAGTGGCTATGGAGCAACGGTGGCAGGACCGCCGACCTCGTTCGGGTGCGGCGTGAGCGGGGCGACGCGCTAGAGGAGGCGCGCGAGGCGCGCTCCGAGCTGCTCGCCGAGCTGCAGCGGCTGGCGGGAAGGCGCGAGGCGTGAGCTCGCGACGCCGGGTCCCCCTGACCGCCGCCTCGCGGCGTTAGGCTGCGCGCCATGGGCGTACGGCTCACCACGCTGGCGTACGTGCGCAGCGGCGAGAAGACGCTGATGCTGCGCAGGGGTCGGGCATACAGCGGCGAGCACGGCCAGTGGAACGGCCTGGGCGGCAAGCTGGAGGCGGGCGAGACGCCCGAGGAGTGCATGCGCAGGGAGGTCATGGAGGAGTCCGGCCTCGAGGTACTGGAGGCGAGCTACAAGGGGTTGCTCACCTTCCCGGGTTTCGATGGCGACACCGATGTCCTGGTGTTCGTCTTCGTGATCACGAGCTTCGCGGGAGAGCCGCGCGCCTCGAGCGAGGGCGAGCTCTTCTGGATCGACACGGCCGGACTGAGCGCCCTCGACCTCTGGGAGGGCGATAGGCACTTCCTGCCGTGGCTCGACGAGCCGGGCACGTTCTCGGCCAAGTTCGTGTACGTGGACGGCCGCTACGTCGGCCACGACGTCGTTCGCTATCCGTGAGTCAGGCCCGCTCGAGCTCGTCCTGGACGGCCGCGAGCTTCTCCCGGTCCACCAGGCCGATGAGGCGCTGCGCCAGCCCGATGTCGCCACGTACCTTGAGACGACCCGTGAACAGTGCCGCGGCCGGGCTCAACCGACCGCCCAGCAGGTCGATCAGGTCGTCGTCACCTACCTTGATGGTGACGTCTGGGTCGGGCGCCGTGCCCTCGACAGCGACCACCTGGCCGTTCTCCAGGACGTGGTAGACGGGCTCCGAGATGGAGTACTGCACCACGGTGCGCTTAGTGGGGCGCACGCCGTCCGGCGGCCGCACGGTCTCCGGCACGCGCATGAGCAGGTCCTTGGCGTTCATGCGTCCAGTCTAGCGGCCGAAGGCCGGCGCCGCGGCCTTGGCTATACTCGCCACTTGAGGAGAGAGGCCCTTGGACTTCGCGTTGCCGGACGAGACGATCAGCATGCAGCAGGCCGTGCGGGAGTTCGCTCGCAACGAGATAGGTGCCGTGGCCGCCGACCTCGACCGGGAGCCGCGTTTCCCGTGGCAGACGTTGCGCAAGATGGGCGACCTCGGGCTGCTCGGCATGCTCACGCCCGTCGAGTACGGGGGAGCCGGCCTCGACACGCTGGCCTACGCCGTGCTGCTCGAGGAGATCGCCGCCGTAGACGCTGCGCACGCCACCATCATGAGCGTGACGAACGGCCTCCCGCAGTCGCTCTTGCTCAGGCACGGCACGGAGGAGCAGAAGCGGCGCTACCTCCCGCGGCTGGCGAGCGGCGAGTGGATCGGGGCCTTCTGCCTTTCGGAGGCCAATAGCGGCTCCGACGCCGTCGCCATGGAGACGCGGGCCACGCGCCGGGGCGACGGTTACGTGCTGAACGGCACGAAGGCCTGGATCACCTCGGGTGGCGAGGCGCAGTTCTACCTGGTCATGGCGAAGACGGACCGGGCGGCCGGCGCTCGCGGCGTAACGTGCTTCATGGTCGAGAAGGGCGTCGACGGCCTGACGTTCGGCAAGCCGGAGGAGAAACTCGGTCAGCACGCGGCCATCACGACCACTGTCGGCTTCGAGGACTGCTTCGTGCCGGACGAGAACGTCCTCGGCCAGGTCGGGCAGGGCTTCATCATCGCCATGGCCGGGCTCGACGGCGGGCGCATCGGCATCGCGGCCCTCTCGGTCGGTATCGCGCGCGCGGCCTACGAGGCGGCCCGCGATTACGCCGCTCAGCGCACCGCCTTCGGCCGGCCCATCCATGAGCACCAGGCCATCGGCTTCAGGTTGGCGGACATGATGGTCGGCATAGAGTCCGCGCGGCTGATGACCCACCGGGCGGCCTGGTTGAAGGACCGCGGCTACCGCACGACCGCGGAGGCGGCCATGGCCAAGCTGCTGGCGTCGGAGACGGCCGCGAAGGTGACGCACGGCGCCGTGCAGGTCTTCGGCGCCTACGGCTACACGAAGGCCTATCCGGTGGAGCGCTACTTCCGCGATGCCCGCGTGACCGAGATCTACGAGGGCACCAGCGAGATACAACGCATGGTGATCCACCGCCAGATCTACCGGGAGCTCGGTCGCTGAGGACGCGTCACGCGCCGCCCGGCCGGCGAGCTGGCATCGTTAGAAGCGGCGAGGCCCGGCGGTTCGGGCGCGAGGCAAGGAGCGAGGCATGATCGGGTTCGAACTAACGCAGGAGCAGAAGCAGTTCCAGAAGCTCGCTCGTGACTTCGTGCGCGAGCGCGTCATCCCGGTGGCGGCACAGCACGATCGCGACGGCACGTACCCTGAGGACATCGTCAGGGCCGCCTACGAGGTCGGCCTGCTCAACGTCGGCGTCCCGAGCGCTGTCGGCGGGGCGGGCCTCGAGCTCCTCGACGAGGCGATCATCGGCGAGGAGCTCGGCTACGGCTGCATGGGCATCTACACGATCCTGATGGCGTCTGAGCTCGGGATCACGCCGCTCCTCATCGCCGGCACGCATGAGCAACACGAACGCTTCCTCGCCCCGCTAACGCGCGGGCCGCGCCTGGCCGCCTTCGCCCTGTCCGAGCCGAACAACGGCTCCGACGCCGCCGGCCTCGCCACCAAGGCCGAGTTCGATGGCGACGAGATCGTCATCACCGGCACGAAGACGTGGATCTCCAACGGCGGCATCGCCGACTTCAACGTGGTCTTCGCGACGTTCGATCCGAGCCTCAAGCACAGGGGCACCGTCGCGGTCGTGGTGGAGACGGACCGCCCCGGCTTCAGCGCGAACCAGCTGCACGGCAAGCTGGGGCAGCGCGCCAGCCCGACTTACGAGCTCGTCTTCGACGACGTGCGCGTGCCCGCCTCCAACCTGCTCGGCCAGAAGGGCGAGGGGTTCAAGATCGCCATGCGCACCCTGGACCGCACGCGCGTGCCGGTGGCGGCCGGCTCCGTCGGCGTGCTGCGTAGGGCGCTCGACGAGGCGGCCAACTACGCGCGCGAGCGGCACGCCTTCGGGGGGCCCATCGCCCGCTTCCAGGCCATCCAGTTCAAGCTGGCCAACATGAAGATCGCCCTCGAGACGGCGCGGTGGCAGACCTATCACGCTGCGTGGCTCGCCGACACGGGTCAACCCCATGCCGAGGCGGCGGCCATCGCGAAGGCGTACGCGTCTGACAGCGCCTTCGAGGCGGCCCAGGAGGCCATCAACGTCTTCGGCGGGTACGGCTACATGAGCGAGTACCCCGTCGAGAAGCTCATGCGCGACGTCAAGCTCAACCAGATCTACGAGGGCACGAACGAGATCCAGAGGCTCGTGATAGCGCGTCACGTCCTAGAATGAGGCCAGCATGTGCTAGGGGGCGCAAGCGGCCGGCTGCCGCTCGCCCTCGGCCGTGGGACGACGATGCCACGCCGGCGCCCCCACCGGGCGCCCCTGGAGGTAGGTAAGTGAAGGCAGTGACGATCATCAAGCAGGTGCCCGACGCCGAAGCGCGCATCCGTGCGGCGGGCGGGAAGGTAGACCTCGGCGGGGTCACCTTCGTGATGGACGGCATGGACGAGTACGGTGTCGAGGAGGCGATCCGCCTGCGCGAGGGGGGTCTGGAGCTCGAGATCCTAGCTCTTGCCCTCGGGCCGGCCCGCTCCGAGGAGGCGCTGCGCACCGCGTTGGCGCTTGGAGCCGATCGTGCCGTCCACATCGAGACGGACGCGTGGCTGGACCCCGTCACCCAGGCCCGGGTCCTCGCCAAGGTGGTTCAGGCGGAGGGCGCCGAGCTCGTCTTCGTCGGCGGCAAGCAGGCGGACTGGGACAGCGCCGCCCTCGGGCCGGCTCTAGCCGAGGCCCTGGGGTGGCCCCACTCCGACTGGACGACGGCGCTCAGCGTCAGCGGCGGCGTCGCGCACGTCAAGCACGACGTCGACGGCGGACAGGAGGCTTTGACCATGCCCCTTCCCGCGGTTGTCACGACCCAGCAGGGGTTGAACGAGCCCCGCTACCCCACGCTCCCCAACATCATGAAGGCCAAGCGCAAGGAACTGGTCAAGCGCGAGCTCGCCGAGTTCGCGCCGGGCGCCGCCCTCACAGAACTGGTGTCGCAGGACATCCAGACGCAGGGCCGCCGCGGTCACATCGTCGAAGGCGACGCCGTCAGCGCCGCCAGGGAACTCGTCCGCCTCCTGCGCGACGAGGCCAAGGTCATCTAAGGAAGGCTGCCATGGTACTCGTCATCACCACCTCCCTCGACGGTCGCCTCGCCAAGAGCGCCCTCGAACTCGTCTCCGTGGCTAGAAGCCTCTCGCAGGACGTCGTCGCCGTCGTCGTCGGTCAGCGCGCCGCCGCCGACGCGTTGGCCGCCTACGTGCCGACGGTCCACCACGTGGCCGCCGACCAACTGGTGGCCGAAGCCGTCACGACCACCGTGTGCCGGTTGGCCGGCGAGTCCGGGGCCGCCACGCTGCTCTTCAGCGCCAACCGCCTCGGCCAGAGCGTGGCGCCTCGGGTGGCCGTGCGCCTCGGCGCCGCGCTCCTCGAGGACGTCATCGCCCTGGAGACCGCAGGCGCCGGGCTGCAAGCTAAGCGCTACAGCTACCTCGCCCGCGTCACCGAGACCGTCCGCACGAGCGGGGCGGCCGGCACCACCGTCGTGAGCGTCAAGCCGAACGTCTTCAAGGCCGCCGAACCGGCCGGGCAGGGTGTCGTGACGCCTTACGCCTCCGAGCCGCTTCCCACGGACGCGCGCGTGGGCGTGGGCGAGCGCAGCGCCTCAGTCGGAGGGCGCGTCGCCCTCGAGGAGGCCAAGGTCGTCGTGGCCGGCGGTCGCGGCTTGGGCAGCGCCGAGGCGTTCGCCCGCGAGGTCGAGCCCTTGGCGGCGCTCCTGAGCGCCGGCGTGGCGGCGACCCGTGCCGTCGTCGACGCCGGCTGGCGGCCGTACGACGAGCAGGTGGGCCAGACGGGCAAGAGCGTCGCGCCGGACCTCTACGTCGCCCTCGGCATCTCTGGTGCCGTGCAGCACCTTTCCGGCATGAGCCGCTCCAAGGTCGTGGTGGCCGTCAACAAGGATCCGGACGCCCCGATCTTCAAGGTCGCCGACTACGGCATCGTCGGTGACGTCGGGGCCGTGGTGCCCGCGCTACGCGAGGCGGTGGGGGAGCTAGAGGGTCGATGACCGCCAAGAGCCCGGGCGCCGAGGCAGAGCCGGACCCCGGCGTCTACGTCAGGCGCGCGGAGCGCGGCGACCTCGAGGCTCTCAACGCCCTCGAGGCCCACTTCCCGGGCGACCGCATGTCGAGGACGTCGCTCGCCCGGCTGTTGGGCCGCGACAGCGCCGAGGTGTGGGTGGCGGAAGCCGACGGCCGGGTCGTCGGTGACGCCGTGGTCCTGTTCAGACGCGGTTTCGAGTCCGCGCGACTCTACTCGATGATCGTCAGTCCCGGGCACCGGGGTCGCGGCGTGGCCCGTCGGCTCCTCGCGGCCGCCGAGGAGGGCGCGCGCGAGCGCGGCGCCATCGTCATGCGGCTGGAGGTGCGCGAGGACAACGCCGCCGCCATCGCCCTGTACTCCGCTTCTGGCTACACGGTGAGCGGGCGCACCGCCGACTATTACGAGGACCACTCGACCGCCCTGCGCATGCGCAAGCGCTTCGCCAAGGGCGGGGCCACCGTGCTCGGCGTCCCTTACTACCCGCAGACGCTCGATTTCACCTGTGGGCCTTCTTCGCTCATGATGGCCATGCGCTATCACGGTTACCCCGTGCCGCTCGAGCGCTGGCTCGAGTTGAGCCTGTGGCGCGAGGCCACCACGGTCTTCCTGCTATCGGGCCACGGAGGTTGCAGCGCCCACGGCATCGCCGTGGCCGCCCTGAGGCGGGGCTTCCAGGCGAGCGTGGTGACGTCCGACCCCGGTACCCCCTTCGAGGCGACGGTGCAGGGCGAGAAGCGGGAGGTCGTCCGCATCGCGCATACGACCTTCGAGCGCGAGCTGCGCGGCTTCGGCGGCAAGGTCGAGCTGCGCGACTTCGGCCACCAGGACGTGGCCGACATCATCGAGCGCGGCGCCGTTCCCATCGTGCTGGTGTCGGGTCATCGCCTCTACGCGGCGCGCGTGCCGCACTGGGTCGTCGTGACGGGCTTCGACGACGACCATATCTACCTGCACGACCCCATCGTCCCCGAGGGGAGCGACAGGGCCGACAGTGTCCACCTACCCATCAAGCGGGAACTCTTCGACAAGATCACGAGGTGGGGGAGGGGTCGCCACCGCTCCATGGTCGTCGTGGAGCGGTGGGGCAACATCAGACGTCTCCTGCAAGGTAACTGATGATCTCCGCGTAGATCTCCGGGTTCTCCTGGTCCTCGTCGCCGGCGGCGATGGTGGGGTTGTCGTTGACCTCGATGACGAAGAACTCGCCGTCGATCTCCTTGATGTCGACGCCGTAGAGGCTCGTGCCGATGGCGTTGGCCGCGGCAAGCGCGGTGGCCGTGAGCTTGGGGTTGGCGGCGTCCCGGTGGATGGCCTTCGTCTTCGCCCACTCGCCGCCGTCGGTACGGTCCATCAGCCGCCACTGGGCCGGCGCGAACGCGTACTTGACGACCGCAAGGACGCAGCCGTTCAAGGTGATCACGCGCCAGTCGAACTCGCTCGGCATGTACTGCTGGACCACGATGCGATCGGCGCGGCGGAGGAAGCGCTTGCCGACCTTGACGAAGGCGTCCGGCGTGGCCACCTTGTCGACGTAGGCGCTGAAGCTCGAGTTCGGCGCCTTGAGCACGAGCGGGGTGCCGAGCTCCTCGAAGAGCCGCGAGGCCGACAAGGCGTTGAGGTCGCTTTCGACCAGGAAACGCGTCTCGGGGATGGGCACGCCGCGCGCGGCCAGCCGCGAGTACATGTTGACCTTGTCGCAGCAGATGAGGATGGCAGACGAGTGGTCGAGGACGCGCTTGCCGAGGATCTCGGCCTGGCGCGCCACCACGTAGGTCGTGTTCAGCGGGTCCGTGAGGGCGCGGATGAAGATACCGTCGTAGTTCCGCAGGTACTTCAGCTCGTTCTTGAACAGGAAGTCGAGGTCGTGGCCGAGCTCGAACGCCGCCAGGCGGAAGTTCGTCAGGGCCGTGAGCTCCACCGAGGACCGGATCGTGTAACGCTCGGTGAAGATAGCTAGGCGCGCCATGTGCCGAGGCCCTCCAGGACCGCCCTTTCGTTCTCGTCGAGGTCCTTGAACGGCAAGGGTTCGATGGCCGAGAGCTGGTAGGCCTTGAGGGTGACGATGACCCTCACGCGCATCAAGGGCAGGCGGAACACTTCGAAGAGCCGCGCGCCGAACTCCTGGTACTCGGCCGTGGTAGTGCGTCCGAGCACGAGGCGCACCACGTCGACGCGGTGGTCGTGCGGGAGGCGCTGGGCCAGCACGGCGTACTTGCCCGTGTACGTCAGCCCCTTGCGCCGCGATTCCACGGCTTGTTGATCCAGCAGGAGCTCGCCGGACAGCGAGAACGGGTTGATGGGGTACGCCATCATGGGCGTCTCCGGGAAGCGGTCGGTGACGATCTCGTACTCGGGCACCGGGATGCCCGCCTGCCGCGCCTTCTCCATGGCGATGGCCACCACGTAGGCGTCCAGCGCGTCCGTCGTGCTCGGGATGGCGATGGCGCCCTCGAGCTCGGCGTCGAGGCTGGCGTAGTAGCCGCGCGTCAGGTAGGTGTAGTCGCCGGCCACGTTGGCGACGTCGGCGCGCACCGGGCTGTCCGCTCGACCGAAGACCCCTTTGTCGAGGTGCAGGAAGGGGCGGAAGCTCACGGTTCGGCGGGCTCGAGAGCCGCCACGCCGGGCAGTACCCGGCCCTCCAGGTACTCGAGGGAGGCCCCGCCGCCCGTCGACACGTGCGAGATGCGTCCGAGCAGCCCCGCGGCGTTGAGCGCCGCGATGGAGTCGCCGCCGCCCACGACCGTGAAGGCGGGCGACGCGGCCAAGGCTGCCCCGACCGCCATGGTGCCGGCGTCGAACGGCTTGGTCTCGAACACGCCGAGTGGCCCGTTCCAGAAGACCGTCCCGGCGCCTTGCAGGGCGGCGCCGAAGTCGGCTCGGGCGGCCGGTCCTATGTCGAGGCCCATGAGGTCGTCGGGGATCGCGTCCGACGGGTGGACGCTCGCGTTGGCGCCGTCGTCGATGGCCCTGGAGCAGACCGAGTCGCTCGGCAGGAGCAGGCGCACGCCGCGCGCCGCCGCGTCGGCCACGATCCGCCGCGCCGTGTCGTAGAGCTCCGGCTCGACGAGCGACTTGCCCACCTTGCCGCCCAGCGCGGCGATGAACGTGTAGGCCATGGCCCCGCCGACGGCGACCGTGTCGGCGAGGTCGAGCAGCCGTGTGATTACGCCGAGCTTGTCGCTGACCTTGGCCCCCCCGAGGACGACGGCGAAGGGGCGATCGGGGTTCCGAACGAGCCTGGCGAGCGAGGCGAGCTCGGCGTCCATCAGGTAGCCGGCGGCGTTGGGCAGGAGCCTGGCGACGCCCTCGGTCGTCGCGTGGGCGCGGTGCGCCGCGCCGAACGCGTCGTTCACGTACAGGCTCGCGTAGCCGGCGAGGATGCGCGCCAGGGCGGGGTCGTTGGCCTCCTCGCGCGGGTCGAAGCGGCTGTTCTCGATGAGCGTGACGCTGCCGGGAGGGGCTGCCGCCACGAAGGCCTGCTGCTCGGGGCTCGCCGGGCCCGGCGTTGGCATGTAGCGGACCTCGCGACCGAGGAGCTGGCCGAGCCGCTGGGCGACGGCCCCGAGGCGGTACTTGTCCTCCGGACCGCCCTTGGGGCGACCGAGGTGCGACGTGAGGACGAGCGTGGCGCCGCGCTCAAGCAACGCTCGTAGCGTCGGGAGCGCGGCGCTTATGCGCGTGTCGTCCTTGACCACGCCGTCTTTTATGGGCACGTTGAAGTCGACGCGCACGAGGACGCGTTCGCCGGCGACGTTCAGGTCATCGACCCGACGGTACATGTCTTGGTCTGCCCCTCCTAGAGGGTCTTGCCCATGATCGCGATCACGTCGACCATGCGGTTGGAGTAGCCCCACTCGTTGTCGTACCAGACGAACACCTTGGCGAGGCGCCCCTGGACCTTGGTGAGGAGGCTGTCGACGATCCCTGAGTGCGGGTCGCCGACGATGTCGGCCAGCACGATCGGGTCCGTCGTGTACTTGACGATGCCCTTCAGCGGGCCGTTGGCTGCGGCTTCGAGGGCGGCGTTGATGTCGCTCGCCGCGACCTCGCGCTTGAGGAGGGCCGTGATGTCCGAGATGGAGCCCGTCTGGGTCGGCACGCGCAGCGAGGAGCCGTTGAAGATCCCGTCGAGCTGCGGCAGCACCTTGCCAACGGCCTGGGCCGCGCCCGTGGAGGTCGGGATGATGTTCGAGGCCGCGTTGCGCGCGCGTCGCAGGTCCTTGTGCGGGGCGTCGAGGATGCGTTGGTCGTTCGTGTAGGAGTGGATGGTGGTCATGAGCGCCTGCTCGATGCCGAACGTGTCGTCGAGCACCTTCATGACGGGTGCGAGCGAGTTGGTCGTGCAAGAGGCGTTGGAGACCACGTCGTGCTTCTTGGGGTCGTACTCGTCCTGGTTGACGCCCAGCATGATGTCGAAGTCCGGGTCCGGGCTCGGTGCGCTGATCAGGACCTTCTTGGCGCCGCCTGCCAGGTGGACGGCAGCCTGGGCGCGCTTGGTGAAGATGCCCGTCGACTCGACCACGATGTCGACTCCGTGCTCGCCCCACGGGATCTCCGCCGGGTCCTTGTGCGCCGTGACGGCGACCTTGCTGCCGTCGACGATGATGTTCTTGTCGTCGTGGCTCACGTCGCCGGGGAAGCGCCCGTAGTTAGAGTCGTACTTGAGCAGGTGCGCGAGGGTCGTCGTATCCGTCAGGTCGTTGACGAGGACGACTTCCAGACCGCGTTGATGCGCGATGCGGAAGATCTGCCGGCCGATGCGGCCGAAACCGTTGATGCCCATCTTCATGACTGTCGCCTCCCAGTGGCGGGTGAGTAGGAGCTGTGTCGACGCCCTCGTTACCGGGGCGCGTCCTGGACCACCCGATTCTATCGCGGCCGCGTGAGGCGTTTAGTCCCTGTCGCTATAGCCGCTGTCTTTCGGAGGACCGCCCGCCGCGGTCCTCCGAAAGGCGGCAGCTCAGGCCTTCTTGAGGGCGATGGTGAGCGGCAGACCGTCCACCTCGTGGCGCTCGACGTATGCGCCTGCCAAGGCGACGCCTGCCAAGGCGGTGTCCGCTAAGGTGGCGTCCGCCACCGCGGCGTCCGCGCCGCTGGCGAGGACGTCACGGGCCAGGACCTCCCTGGCCAGCGTCGCCCCGTGCTCGCGCACGGCCTCGGCCAGCTCGCCCCCTGCCGCCACGCCGAGCACGATGCGGTCGGCGACGTCGAGCCCGGCCGCCTTGCGGGCGTTCTGCACGAGCCGGACGACGTCACGCGCCAGGCCCTCCCGGCGAAGCTCCGGGCTGACCCGCGTGTCGAGGGCCACGAGGTAGCCGCGCTCTTCCTGCGCCGCGTACCCCTCCGGGCTCCTGGCGTCGAGGAGCAGGTCCTCCGGCTCGAGCTCGAGCGTGGTGTCGGCCAGCGTCACGCTCACCGCGCTGCCGGCGCGCACGGCGGCGGCCACGGCCCGACCGTCCAGCCGCTCGAGCGCGACCCGCAGCTGCGGGATGAGCTTGCCGACGCGCTTGCCGAGGCGCGGGAGGTTCGGCTTGATGGCGTAATCGACGAAGTCGTCCGTGACGGCGAGGAAGCGCACGGCCTTGACGTTCAGCTCGTCCAGTAGCTGATCGCTGAGGTTCTTGACGCCGGCCAGCTCCTCCTCGCTGCGCACGCGCACGAGGACCTCGGGCAGGGGCTGGCGGAGCTTGACGCCCGAGGCCGCCCGCGCCGCCCGGCCCAGCTCGACCAGGCGCATGAGCGCCCGCATGTCGCGCATGAGGTCCTCGTCGACCGCCGCGGCGTCTGACGTCGGCCAGACGGCGAGGTGCACGCTATCCGGCGCCTGCGCATCGAGGTTGAGCACGAGGTTCTGGTAGAGCGCCTCGCTCGTGAAGGGGGCCATGGGGGCCATGAGCTTGGCCACGGTCACGAGCACCTCGTGGAGTGTGGCGTAGGCGGAGAGGCTGTCCTGGTCGAGGACGCGCTTGCCGCCGTCGCCCTGGACCTGGCCGGACCGCCAGAAGCGCCGGCGGTTCCGGCGCACGTACCAGTTGCTCACCTCGTCGACGACGAAGTCGCGCACGAGGCGGCTCGCCGTCGTCGGATCGAAGTCCTCCAGCGCGGCGGTCACGCCGGCTACGACGGCGTTCAAGCGCGAGACGAGCCAGCGGTCAACGAGCGGGCGCTCGGCCGGGCGCGGGGCGGAGGCGAGGTCGGGCTCCTCGAGGTTGGCGTAGAGCACGAAGAAGCCGTAGACGTTCCAGAGCGTCAGGAAGAAATCGCGTAGCGTCTCGTCCACGAGCCCGGCGCTGAAGCGCTTCGTCGCCTCGGGCGGCGAGGCGGAGTAGAGGTACCAGCGCAGCGCGTCGGCGCCCTGAGCGTCGAGGATGGTCCACGGGTTGACCGTGTTGCCCTTCGACTTGGACATCTTCTCGCCCTTCTCGTCCACGATGTGGCCGAGCACGTTGACGTTCTTGAACGCGGGAGTCGGTTCGCTCAAGTGTGCGAGGGGCCCGGGTCGGCGGCCCGTGGCCGGGTCGCCGGGGTCCGTCAGGAGCGTGGCGAGCGCGTGGAGGGAGTAGAACCAGCCACGCGTCTGGTCGACGGCCTCGCAGATGTAGTCCGCGGGGAAGTTGGCGGCCAGGCGCTCCTGCGCCTCGGCGCTCGAGGCGGCACCAAGGTAGTGCCACTGCGCGTACGGCATGGCGCCGGACTCGAACCACACGTCGACCGTGTAAGGCACACGCCGGTAAGTCTCGCCGTCGAGCTCGAAGGTGATCTCGTCGACGTAGGGGCGATGCAGGTCGAGGTCCTTCAGGTCCCTGCCGGTGAGTCGCTCGAGCTCGGCGACCGACCCTACGCATACCTTCTTGCCGCCGTCCGCCGTCTCCCAGACCGGCATCGGGGCGCCCCAGTAGCGTTCGCGGCTCAAGGCCCAGTCGATGTTGTTCTCGAGCCACTTGCCGAAGCGGCCGGTGCGCACGTGGTCAGGGTGCCAGCCGATGCGGTCGTTGTTGGCGAGCAGGAGCTCCTTGACGGCCGTCGTGCGGATGTACCAGCTGCGCTTGGCGACGTTCATGAGCGGCTTGCCGTCGCGCCAGTTGAACGGGTAGGCGTGACGGATCGTGCCGGAGGCGAACATCCGACCGGCAACGTCGAGGTCGGCGGTGATGGCCGCGTCGGCGTCCTTGACCAGACCCCGGTGTACGGTCCAGGGCCCGTCACGGCCGCGTCGGTAACGAGGCGCACCTCGGGCATCACCTTGCCGGTCAGGTCGACGGAGAAGATGGCCGGCAGGCCGTGGGCGCGACCGACGTCCAGGTCACCGTAGCTCGGTGCGACGTGCACGATGCCCGTGCCGTCGGTGAGGCTCACGAAGTCGTCCGTCACCACGCGGTAGGCGGAGCCCATGTCGGCGCCGTCGCCGGGGCGCCCGACCAGAAGGGGCCGGTAGCCGACCCCGGCCAAGGTGGCGCCTGGCACGCTGCGGAGCACTTCGTAGGTCCCCGCCTCGAAGACCTGTGGGGCAAGCTCGCGCGCGAGGAGATAGAGCTCGCGGGGGCCGCCGGGCTCCTTGCGGCGCAGCGGCGCCTCCACGAGGGCGTACTCCGCGTCGGCCCTCACTGCCAGGCCGGAGTTCGCAGCCAGCGTCCATGGCGTCGTCGTCCACGCGAGGAAGTTGACGGGCCGCGCTTCTGAAGGCTCCACCACGCCCCGAGCGACGAGGTCGCTCGTGACGGCGGGAAACTTCGGATAGATGGACGGGTCCTCCACGTCCTCCTGGTAGCCGAGCGACACCTCGTGGGAGGCGAGCGTCGTGTTGGACGACGGACTGTGCCAGGTCGTCTTGTAGTCCTCCACGAGCAGACCGCGGTCGAACAGGTCCTTCATGATCCACCAGCACGACTCGATGTACTCGTTCGTGTAGGTGATGTAAGGGTCGGCCAGGTCGATCCAGAAGCCGATCCGCTCGGTCATGGCGTTCCAGTCCTGGATGTTGCTGAACACGTCGGCGCGGCATAGGGCGTTGAACTCGGCTATGCCGTACTCGTCGATCTGGCTCTTGTTGGTGAAGCCGAGGCGTTTCTCGATGGCGATCTCGACCGGCAGGCCGTGAGTGTCCCAACCGCCCTTGCGGCCGACGCGGTAGCCCTGCATCGTCTTGAAGCGCGGGAACAGGTCCTTGAAGGCGCGGGCGCTGACGTGGTGCACGCCCGGCTTGCCGTTCGCCGTCGGCGGGCCCTCGAAGAACACCCAGTCACCCCGCTCGGCGGGGCGGTCGATGCTGCGCCGGAAGACGTCCCGCTCCTGCCAGAGCTGGATGACACGCTTCTCCAGCGCGGGGAAGTCGACGTTTGAGCTGACCTCGTCGAACATACGGCTCACCTCATGCCCGAGATCAGCGCCTGGCGCACGACAAGAGGCGCCCCAGACACGACGTGTTGGGGCGCCTCGGGAGCGCGGTACCACCCAACTGCGCCGATCGCCGTTGCCGGCGTCGGCCTCGCCGGCCGCCGCTACTCGAGCGACGGCCTGGTGCTGTTACGGGCACCGCCCGGCTCCGTCTACCACCTGCAACGCGGCTAGCGCGGCTTGGGCGCAGGCTTCGGGGAGCGGCTCGGGGAGGATACCTTACGCGCCGGCCGGCCTCCGGGCTCTCACCGTTCCCGGATCGCTGTGGGTGGCACCAGGCGCGAGGACTGTTCCCGTCATCGCCTTACTCCAGGGTAGTGACGTAGATCACGCCCTGGAAGCGCGCGACACTTTACAACCAGCAGTGTCGGCGCTAGACTCAAACGTAGCAGCAGGCATGAGGCACGTCAATAGGTTCTGTTGCTGCCCCTAAGCACAACCAGGCGCTTCCTGGTAAGGCCTCGAGCCATCAACGGACCTGAGTCGACTTATGCGACCGTTCGCCTCCACGGCGCTAAGGCGCGGCCCCTCGCAAGGCCATCCGCCTGCGCGCGATCTTGGCGGGCGGGTTCTGAGGACAGAAGCGTTCTGACCAAGCAGTCACTCGTGTGGAGAAACCGAATATGTCGGCTAGAACGCAAGCCGTATAGCCGGAAGCTGTCGAAGGAGATGGGATGAGCCCGAAAGAAGACGAAGCGCCTACCGCCGTGACGGACGTAGCGGAAGCGCCGGCGCCACGCAAGCGCGGTCGGCCACGCAAGAACCCGGAGGCCGCGCCGGCGGCGCCCAAGCAGGCCGCCGCCAAGCCGGCGACCGCCAAGCCGGCAGCCGCTGTGCAGGTGGCTGAGGACGAGCCCGCGGTCGCTGCCCAGACCGAGCCGGAAGTGGCGGTCCCGAGCGAGCGTCAGCGGGCGAAGCCCGTCGAGCGCGCGTCCGATGAGCCGCGGCGTGGCGGCATGGGCCGTCAGGCCGACGGTCGTCGTCAGTCAGAAGGTCGCCAGGCAGACGGTCGTCAGTCCGATGACCGTCAGACAGACGACCGCAGGGCCGACTCGCTCCAGGACGATGCTGACGACGCGGCGGAGGGCGACGACTCGGCGCCGGGAGGCGACGACGGCCAGCGCGGCCGCGGGCGCAACCGGCGCAACCGCGCCGCCCGCAAGCCTGGTTACAACTTCCGCGAGCTGCACTCGAAGATCCTGCCCGAACTGCACCTGCTCGCCAAGGAAGTACAGCTCGAGGACTACCGCCGCATGAGCAAGGACGATCTGGTGGTCGCCATCCTCGAGCGCTCCGCGGAGAGCGAGGGCCTGCGGCTCGTCAAGGGCTACCTCGAGATCTCCTCCGACGGCTACGGCTTCCTCCAGGAGTCGCTCCTGCAGAACAACACGCGCAGCGTCATCGTGTCGGCCGGCCTCATCAAGCAGTTCCGGCTGCGCACGGGCGATCTCATCCTTGGCAAGGCCAGGCGCCCGCGCGAGAACGAGCGCTACGGCACGCTCATCCGCGTCGAGGCGGTCAACAGCGTCGACCCGTTCCAGTCCTCCAAGCGCCCGCGCTTCGAGGAACTCACCCCGACGTTCCCTGAAGCCCGCATCAAGCTCGAGACGGTCGGCAACGAGTTGTCGACGCGCGTCATCGACCTGCTGGCGCCCATCGGCCGCGGGCAGCGCGGCCTGATCGTCGCCCCGCCCAAGGCCGGCAAGACGACGCTCCTCAAGAAGATCGCCAACGCCGTGGTCGCGAACGAGCCCGACATCAAGGTGATCGTCCTCCTCGTCGACGAGCGTCCGGAGGAAGTCACCGACTTCCGCGAGTCCGTCCACGGCGTCGAGGTGATCGCCAGCACGTTCGACGAACCCCCCAGCAACCACATCCGCGTCGCGGAGTTCGTGCACGAGCGCGCCAGGCGCATCGTCGAGGACAGCGGTCACGTCATGATCCTCCTCGACTCGATCACGCGACTCGCGCGCGCGAACAACCTCGTCACGCCCCCCACCGGCCGGACGCTCTCCGGCGGCCTCGACTCCAACGCGCTGCACTGGCCCAAGCGCTTCCTCGGCGCGGCCCGCAACATCCGCGGCGGCGGCAGCCTCAGCATCCTCGCCACCGCCCTCGTCGAGACCGGCTCGCGCATGGACGACGTCATCTTCGAGGAGTTCAAGGGCACCGGCAACATGGAGTTGCACCTCAGCAGGCACCTCGAGGAGCGGCGCATCTTCCCGGCCATCGACATCCTCAAGTCGGGCACTCGCCGCGAGGACCTGCTCCTCAGCGAGGACGTGCTCGCCAAGATGTGGCTGCTGCGCAAGGTCATATCCGACATGGACCCGGCCGAGGCCATGGAGATGCTCCTCGGACGCCTCGGACGCAGCAAGAGCAACGCGGAGTTCCTCGCGACCCTCACGCAAGGCTGAGGCCCGGACGAGGTGGCGGTGCGCGCCGGGGAGCATAGACCGCGGCGCGCACCGCGCTCTTCGGCCAGGGCGCGTTGGGACCGCGGGCGCGCTAGCGCGGCGGTCCGGGGCCTTGCCTGCAGGGCCTTCCGGGGCCTGGCGGCCGTGGCCGTGCTCGGGCTCGCCTTCGCGGCCGAGCCGGGGGTCGGCACCCGCGCGGCCCTGCGCGAGGCTCAGGGCGCCGCGCTGGCGACCGCTGTCGAGGCGCTACGCGGCGTCGACTGGAGCACCACGGGCTTCGCGCTGCCCGTGCAGGGGCGCATCTCGTCGTACTTCGGCTGGCGCAACGTCTCGGTGAACGGCAACCGCTACCACGGCGGCCTCGACATCGCCGCGCCGGCAGGCACGCCGGTCAGGGCGGCGCGTTCCGGCGTCGTGACCCGCGCAGGCTGGTGGGGGACGTACGGCAACGTCGTGGTGCTCGACCACGGCGACGGCAGCGAGACCCGCTACGCGCACCTAAGCTCGGTGGCCGTTCGCGTCGGCCAGGCGCTCAGGCAGGGCGACGTCCTCGGCGCCGTCGGCAGCACGGGCGCGTCGACAGGTCCGCACCTGCACTTCGAGGTGCGCTTCGACGGCAGGGCCGTGGACCCGCTGCCTTACTTGCAGGGGCGCCTCTGACGGCGACTCGGCGAGTGGGGTAGGCTGGGCCACCTCGCGCATGGGGCAGGGCCGGTGGTAGCCAAATCGGAACCGTTCCGAGGTAAAAGGGTGTAGAGTGTTGGCAGGCGGCGGTCCCGCTGGGGAGGTCAGGCATGTGGGTATCTACCAAAGCGCAGTACGGCATGAGGGCCCTGGTCGAAGTGGCGCTCAACGGTGATGAACCCATCAGCCTCAAGACCGTAGCCGAACGTCAACTCCTCAGCCACCAGTATCTCGAGCAGATCTTCGCGACCCTGCGCCGCGCCGGCATCGTCGAGGCCGTCAGGGGCGCGCACGGCGGTTACCGCCTCGCGCGGCCGCTCGACGAGATCGATAGCCTGGAGGTCGTCGAGCTCCTCGAGGGCAGCGTTGCGCCCGTCAGCTGCATAGTCGACTCCGCCAACTGCGTGCGAGTCGGCAGATGCTCGACCGAGAGCCTCTGGCGCCGCGTCGACGCCGCTGTGCGCCAGGTCCTGCGCTCCACGAGCCTCGCCGACCTGGTGCAGCAACGCCGCATGCTCGGCGTGCAGCCGCTGCCCCAGTACCTCGGTAAGGACGACTGAAACCCAGCCAGCTGGTGCAGGCCACCCCCGGCATCTACCTTGACCACGCGGCCACGACGGCCGTGGACGAGCGCGTCTTGGACGCGGTGCTACCGTACCTGAAGGGCGATTTCGGCAACCCTTCCAGCATCCACCGCGTCGGCCAGGTCGCCAGACGCGGGGTGGAGGAGGCGCGCGAGCGCGTCGCGGCGACGCTCGGCGTGCGCTCGCGCCAGGTCGTGTTCACCTCGGGTGCGACAGAGGCCGACGACCAGGCCGTCTTCGCGGCGGCTGCCTCCCGGCCCGGCGGGATCGTCGTGAACGCAGGTGAGCACGCCGCGGTGTTGGAGGCCGCTCGCCGGTTGGCGGCGCAGGGCCGGGACGTGGCGCTCGTGCCCCTGGCGCCGGGCGGCGACTCCCCGCTCGGGGGCTGGGAGGCCGCGCTGGCGGAGCAGGCGGCGCGGGGTGGCACCGCGCTCGTCGCGGCCATGCTCGTCAACAATGAGACCGGCGTGATGCTCGACGTTCCGGCCATCGCCGAGCTGGCGCACGCCCACGGCGCCCTCTTCCTATGCGACGCCGTGCAGGGCTACGGTGTCGAGGAGTTCACGCTCTCCAGCCTCGGCGCCGACTTCCTGACGGTGTCCGGCCACAAGGTGTACGGTCCGAAGGGGGCAGGCGCGCTCGTGTTCAGGGAGGGCCTCGAGCCGGCTCCGCTGCTGGCCGGCGGGGCGCAGGAGCGCGGCTACCGACCCGGCACGCACGCCGTGCCGGCCATCGTCGGCCTCGGCGCGGCCGCGGCGTTCGCCGCCGCGCGCTTGCCGAGCGAACGCAGCCGGCTGGCGGGTTTGCAGGCGCGCTTCGAGGCCGCCGCCACCGCGGTTCCTGGCGTCACCGTCAACGCAGGCGCGGCGCGGCGCTCGGTCAAGCATACGAACCTCAGGGTGCAGGGCGCCGACGGAGAGACGCTGCTCATGCTCCTGGACGAGGCCGGGGTGTACGCGAGCGCCGGCTCGGCGTGCGCGGCGGGCAGCGTCGAGCCGAGCCACGTGCTGCTAGCCATGGGGCTGAGCCGGAACGACGCGAAGGCGAGCGTCAGGTTCAGCTACGGCCGGGGGCTCGACGAAGCGCTCGTCGACGAGGCGGCGGCGCGCTTCCAGCAGGCTGTCGAGCGGGCACGGTCCGTCGTCGCCGTCTGAACAGGTCCGTGACTACGGGGGTTAGGCCGACTTGCGCGCTTCGTCCGCCGCGAGGAGGCGGGTCGGGTCGTCCAGGTCCTGCACGTCCACGTGCAGTTGCTTGATGCCGCTGCCCGGGACCTCGAACATCAGGGGCATGAGGGCTCGCTCCATGACGGAGCGCAAGGCACGCGCGCCGGTCTTGAGCGCCTGGGCGCGTCTGGCCACCTCGAGCAACGCCTCGTCGGAGAAGGTCAGCTTCACACCGTCGAACCCGAAGAGTTCCTGGTACTGCTTCACGAGCGCGTTGCGCGGCTTCGTCAGCACGTCCACCAGCGCTTCCAGGCTGAGCTCCTCGAGGCGTACGACGACGGGCAGACGACCGATCAGCTCGGGGATGAGCCCGAACGCCATCAGGTCGGACGGCATCACCTCGGCGCCATGCAACGGGTCGCCTTCGGAGGCCGTGGGGGTCTGGAAGCCGACCTTCGCCACGTCGAGCCGACGGCGCAGGATGTCGTCTAGACCCTCGAACGCCCCGCCGCAGATGAAGAGGATGTTGCTCGTGTCGACGTCGATCAGTTCCTGGTGCGGGTGCTTGCGGCCGCCCTGGGGCGGCACGTGCGTGACCGTGCCCTCGATGATCTTGAGCAGGGCCTGCTGGACGCCCTCACCGCTGACATCGCGGGTGATGGAAGGCCCCTCGGACTTGCGGCCGATCTTGTCGATCTCGTCGACGTAGATGATGCCCCGCTCAGCCGCGGCCACGTCGTAGTCGGCCACCTGCAGGAGCCGGAGGATGATGTTCTCGACGTCGTCGCCGACGTACCCGGCCTCCGTGAGGGTGGTGGCGTCGGCGATGGCGAACGGCACGTCGAGGGTGCGCGCCAGCGTCTGAGCGAGCAGCGTCTTGCCGGTGCCGGACGGGCCGATGAGGAGCACGTTGCTCTTCTGCAACTCCGTTTGCGGGTTGGCGATGCGGCGCGAGTGGTTGTAGACGGCCACCGAGAGGGCGCGCTTGGCGGCTTCCTGCTCGATGACGTACGCGTCCAACTCGCGCTTGATCTCGCGCGGCTGGAGGCTTCGCAGGTGCACGAACGGCTTGGCCGGCGCCCCGGCCTCCGCGACGACGTCGTGCACGCGGCCGGCGCACTGGTCGCAGATGTGCGCTCCGCCGCCCGGCGCGGCGACGAGGAAGCGGACCTCCGTGTGGGCGCGCCCGCAGAAGCTGCAGTGGGTGGCCGTCATGTGCCGCCCTTGGCGCCGCCCTGTCGTCCGGGGGCGCGGGGCTCGATGACCTTGTCGATGAGCCCGTAGGCGAGAGCTTGCTGGGGCGCCATGAAGTTGTCGCGCTCCATGTCGCGGCGCAGCTGCTCTGCCGCGACGCCCGTATGGCGGTGATAGATGGTCTCCATCATGTCGCGCAAGTCCTCGAACTCGCGGGCCTGCACGGCGAGGTCGGGGAGGCTCGAGCGCGGGAAGCCCGCCGAGCCGGCGTGGATCATGATGCGGCTGTGTGGCAGGGCAACGCGGTGCCCCTGGGCGCCGGCCGTAAGGATGAGGGAGCCCATGGACATGGCGATCCCGACGCAGTTCGTATGCACGGGCGCGGAGATGAACTGCATGACGTCGTAGATGGCGAGGCCCGCGTACACCTCGCCGCCCGGGCTGTTGATGAACATGTTGATGGGCTGCTCGCTTGACTGCGAGTCGAGGAGGAGCAGTTGGGCGGTCACGACGTTGGCGACCTCCGAGTCGATGACCGAGCCGAGGAAGATGATGCGTTCCTTCAGGAGCCGGCTGTAGACGTCGTAGGTGCGCTCGCCGCGCCCGGTCTGCTCGATGACGTAAGGGATGAGCGGCATCTTGCGGCTAGAGTAGCACCGAGCCGAAGCCAAGGGCGTTCGTTACTGCGCTTCGAGCGTTACCGGTGGACGCGACAAGCGTGTGGGGCGCCGCCCGACGGACGACGCCCCACACGCACCTCCAGCTCGCTCAGGCCTCAGTGATGATGGTGGTCGTGGCCATGGTCATGGTGGTCATGACCATCGTGGTCGTGGTCATGATCGTGGTGGTGGTGGTCGTGATCGGCCGCCTCGTCCTCGCTGATGAAGGCCGCTTCGGCGGCCTCGTCGGCGTCGAACTCGTCGGCGGGCTCGTTCGGCTCGCCCGCTAGCTCGTTGATGAACTCGCGCAGCGCCTTGTCGCGCCGCAGGAAGAAGCGGTAGTTGGCCAGGTAGTCCTCGCCGAGCTCATGCTCGAGGCGGCCGACGTCCTGAGAGCGCGAGTCGGCGAGCCGCTTCAGGGCGGAACGGTACTCGGCGTCCGACAGTTCCGTGCCACGGACCTCCATGAGGCGTTCCAGCACGAGGTCGCGCCGCACGCCCTTCTCGGCCGCTTCCTTGAGCTCCGCCTCGAACTCCTCGCGTTTGCCGCGCTGCTCGAGGCGGTCGACGTAGCGCTCCAGCGTGGTGCCCTGGTGGCTCAGGTCGTGGGCCAGGTCCTGCAGGAGGCTGCGCTGGCGGCGCCTGACGAGGCTGCCCGGCAGGTCGAGGGTCGAGCCGGCGACGAGCTTCTCCACGACCTCATCGCGGCGAGCCTCCAAGGTGGCGCGCCTGGCGTCGGACTCCAGGCTCTCGCGCACACGCTGCGTGAGCTCCTCGCCGGTCGCGAACCCGAGCTGGAGCGCCAGGTCTTCGTCCGTGGCGGCGAGCTCCTTGCCCTTGACGTCCAGGACCTTGAGCCGGATCTGCGTGGTGGTGGTGCCCTCCTCGCCCTCCGGCGCGGGGTCGGTGAACGTGGCGGTCACCACGTCGCCCATAGACTTGCCGATGAGCTGGCTCTTCAGCTCCTCGCCGGCACGGTCCATGTGCACTTGGAAGGTCGACGACTCGTCGGCCTCGTCGTCGTCGCCCAAGCGCGCCACCAGGACCCAGTCGGTAGCCTCGACCGGCCGGTCGACCGGCACGAGCGTGGCGTTCTCCCGGCGCAACTCCTCGAACGCGGAGCGCGCGTCGTCGTCGCTGACGACCTTCGGCTCCGCCTCGAGCTTGATCGCCTCGAGGTCGGGGAGCGTGATGTCGGGGTAGACGTCGGCGTGGACGGTGAACTCGAAGTCCTGACCGCGCACGGCGCCGTCCGCGTGGAAGTGGGCGTCGATGGGGTAGAGCTCGAGCTCGCGCACGGCCTGCGGGTAGGCCTCCTCGACGAGGGCGTCGCGGACCTCCTCGGCCAGGGCCTCGACGCCGACGCGCTTCTCCAGCACGCCGCGCGGGGCTTTGCCCGGGCGGAAGCCGGGCACCTTCACCGTCCGCGAGAGCTGCGCGAGCACGCGCTCGAAGGTGGCGTCTACCGTGGCGGCGTCGACGCGCACGCTGAGCGTGACGTTGACCCCCTGCTTCTCGACTACTCTGGCTTCCATGACACTCCTAATCGGCTTGGGTAGCGCCGCACCAACGAGCCGCTGAACGGGCGCCCGCAGGGCGCCAAAAGGTAGCGGCAAGCGCTTGGCTTGCCGCGGTGGTGCGAGGAGCGGGACTTGAACCCGCACGGCTAGGCCACTAGATCCTAAGTCTAGCGCGTCTACCAGTTCCGCCATCCTCGCGCGCAGATGCCCGCGGTCCCCCTACAACTTCGCCAGCGCGGAAAGTAAGGGAGGGCGGGCCGAACTGCTCGAGACCCGCCCTCTTCGCGGGAGACCCCGCCGGCTGGGGTGGATGATGGGATTTGAACCCACGACACCCGGAACCACAATCCGGTGCTCTAACCAGCTGAGCTACACCCACCAAGCAGGCGCAAACGAACCCAAGAGGTTCGCGAGGCCGAACCGAAGGTTACCGCGTGGGAGGCGGGTTTGGCTAGTCCTCAGGCCTGTGCGCCGGCCTCCAGCCCTTTGAGCACCCGGTACGCCACGAGCGCTCCCGGCAGGAGCGGCACGACGCTCAGCCACATGGCCGCGTTCATGCCGATGGCTTCCTGGACTGCCCCGACGACGAGGTAGAGCAGGCCGGCCGTACCCCACGTGAGGCCCATCATCATGCCGGAGGCCGTGGCGACGGCGTGCGGCGCGGCGTCCTGGGCGGCCAGCACCATGAGCGGCAGGCCGCCGTTCGCGAGGATGCCAGCGAAGGCGACGGCCATGAAGTAGATGACCGTGCCGGGCTGGCTCAGCAGGAGCACCGCGAGGGGTAAGGCGGCGAGCAGCATGGTGCCGGTCACGAGGAACTGGCGGCTGAACCGGTTCTCGATCAGGCCGACGAGGATCCCACCGGCGGCCCCGGAGAAGGTGAAGACCGTGATCGTCCAGAACACGATCGGGTCGGTCGCGGAGAGCCCCTTGGCGTTCACGAGCCAGAGCGGGGCGCCGTTGATCATCGACACCCACGCGATGGAGCGCAGCACGCCCGCTAGGCAGAGCTGGCCGACCGGACCGCGGAACAGGTCCACGTCGAAGACCTTGGCACGCCTGGAACCAGTCTGCTGGTGCACCGGCGGCGTGAGCAGGTAGATGAGCGCACCGAGCACGATGCCAGGGACCATCAGGACGGGGCTGTAGTCGAGCCACCCCCGGATCAGGAAGAAGCCGATGACCAGCGGCCCGAACGACAGACCGATCGTGCCGCCGGCGCTGAACACCCCGAGGGCCAGGCCACCCTTGGCGCTCGCGGCGCGGCGGGCGAGGGTCGTCGCCGCGGGGTGGTAGGCGGCCGAGCCGAGCCCGCCTAGGAGCAGGAGGGGTACGAGCCAGAGGGGCGACGGCATGATGGCGATGAGGCTCAGGATGGAGGACGAGACGATCACGCCTGCTGCCGCGACGAGCCGGTGGCCGAGGCGGTCCGCCACGGCGCCGAACAAGGGCTGCAGGACCGACGAGCTGAACGACAGGCTGGCGACGAACAGGGCGAGGGTCAGCTCGCTGACGCCGAAGCGGATCTGCAGGGTGGGGAGCAGCGCGGCGAGCGTGCCGGAGAACAGGTCGTTGAAGAAGTGCGCGAGGAAGAGTAGGACGGCGACCGCGCCGCTCCCGACGACCAGCCGGGTCGCGCGCCTGTTCGAGCTTGGTGTTGGAGGGATCGGGTCCGACAGCGTCGTTCGCGCCATGGGTGTTGAGCGTACCGCGGTTTGCTCGGTTGGCTCTTCAGAACCGGTCTTGCCGGCCTGTGACGCGTACACGCGTTGTGTGAGGGGTCACTCCGCCAGGCTCGCCAGCAGCCCGCCCAATGGCGTCGGGATCTTGTCGAGCGGGAGCGCCTCGGCCAGTAGGCGAGCGTAACGAGCCTTGTTCCCGCTCCGCCCGCCGAGGAACCGAGTGAGTTGCTGCCCGGCGTTCTGTTGGCGCTGGAAAGGCTGCCGCTGAAGGCGCCGGAAGGAACCGAGTTCACCCTGCTCAGCGATGACGGCCTCGACGCCTTCTATGCCGAGGGCGCGGATTAGCTCGGACTCGAGGTCCGGATCGCAGACGAACACCCTTGCGATCACGGATTCAAAGTCGTTGCGCTCCGCGGCGTCCACCAGGCCTACCAGCTGTTCGCCGGTCAAGCGCGCGACCATGCGTCCGATGCCTCTCGACCCACCGACGGGTACCACCCGTGGAGCAGGCAGTCCGAGCCGCCTTGCTAGTACCTTCACGGCGACGGCGTCGCTGTCGCCTTCCACGAGCACGGTCGGCACGCGGCACTCCATACCACGTCGCGGTGCCCGGGCGCGTCGAAAGTCCGGCGCCGATGCGAGCAGTCCTCGGACGCGTTCATCTAGGGGTTGGCCTGGAGTCGATGGTGCACCAGGAAGGATTCGAACCCTCGGCCTACCGCTTAGAAGGCGGCTG
>JBDZVI010000054.1:0-22030 GCA_040255585.1 Deinococcaceae bacterium | reverse complement strand
CCCGAGGGTCACGCCGACGTTGACGAGGACCTGGAAGCCGATGAGAACGACGACGCCCACGATGAGGAGCTGGTCGCGTTCGAACGGGCACTCCGCCGCCATGGCTAGGAGCCGCCAGAAGAGCAGGCCGTAGAGCACGAGCAGGCCGACGGAAGCGACGAACCCGCCCTCCTCGGCGAGGACCGGGAAGATGAAGTCCGTCTGGCGGTACGGGATGAAGCCGAGCTGCGACTGCGTGCCCGCGCGGTACCCCTTGCCGAGCAGTCCGCCTGACCCGACCGCGATGGTGGACTGGATGACCTGATAGCCGGTGCCCTGCGGGTCGCGGTAGGGGTCCGCGAAGGAGACGAGGCGCTCGACCTGGTGGGGCTTGAGGTTCGGAAGCACCACCGTCGGCACGGCGATGCCTACCAGTAGTACGCCGAGCACGAGGTGGCGCCACGGCACGCCCCTGACGAGAACCACGCCGGCCGTGATAGCGACCAACACTAGGGCGCTACCGAGGTCCGGCTCTATCAGGACGAGACCGATGGGCGGCAACGCGAGTACCGCCACGCGCGCGTAGTCCTGCAGCCGGCGGATCGGCCGCTCGTGAAGCGTCTGGGCGAGGACGAGGATGAGAGCCAGCTTGGCTAGTTCGGAAGGCTGGAACCCGGGGAGGGGACCGAGGTAGAGCCAAGACTTGGCCCCGTTGACCTCCGTGCCTATCAGGAACGTTAGGACCAGGAGACCGAGGCTGGCGACGTAGACGTAGGGGGTGAGCCGCAACACCCGGTTCTTGCCCGCCCACAGGGTCAGCCCTATGACGACGACGCTGGCTCCGAGGAAGACGACCTGACGCATGAACTCGTCGCTGGGAGCGGCGCTGAACAGGGTGAAGAGCCCGACCGTGATCAGGAGGAGGGTGACGAGCGGCAGGGCGAAGTCGACTCTCGTCACGCCCGTCAGCCTACCAGCCGCCTGCGTGAGCCGGCGTAGAGCCACCACTCGGCCAGCAGGGCGGTGAACGCCGCGATGAGCAGGCCGATCACCAGGGGGGTCGGCGACGCCGAGCCGGCTGGGTCGCCCGGCACCTCCGAGTCGACCGCCTGCGCGGCGGCGTCCTGCTCGAGCGCGACGCCTGTCGCTCCGCTCGCGGCCGCGGAGCCGAGGCGCGATTCGTCCGGCGCCAGGAGCGAAGCCAGGACCACGGGCCCGCCCCGTGTCGGCGAGGTCGCCCCGTCGAGCGGGTAGACGCCCGGCGCGAGAGCGATCTCCCCTCCAGGGAGGCCGCTCCCGACGAGAACAGGAAGAGGCTCGCCGAGGCGGACGCGGGGCGTGACGTCGAGCGCGCCGACCCAGTTGGCGAGCAGGGCCGGGAACGCCGGGCGCAACACGAGGTCAGATTGGCTGGGGTGGAAGGCGAACTGCAAGATGGCGCCCGCCTCGGTGCGGCGGGTGCGCAGGAGCGGAGTGAGATCGTCCGCCCTGGCCAGCACGCGCCACTGCCCGGCTGCGGCGGCGGGGACGCCCCGGTCGTCGGTGGGCGCCGTCGAGCCCGCGGGCGCCACCCAGCCGGGGGCGAGCGGGTCGAGGCCGACGAGCGCGTCGTGCAGGTCAACGAAGCGCATGACGGCGGCCGCGCGGTCGAAATCGCGCACCACGTGGTAGTCGGGGTTCTCGGCGGGTGGCTGGAGCAGCACGTAGTTGCCGGGCGGTAGGGCGGCGATGGCCGCCTCGTCAGGCAGGTGGCGGGTGACGACGCGGAGGTCGGCCGGTCTGGTGGTCGCGTCGGCGGCCCCGTACACCACGATGCCCGGCACGGCGTTGAGGGCGCGCAGGAGCGGCGAGTACAGGTCGTCGGTCACGACCGTGAGGGAGCGACGCCCCGCGAAGGCCACGTCGTCGAGGGGCAGGGCGTCGTCCGCCGGAGCGATGATGCGCGCCTCGAGCACGCCGTCGGCCTCACCGACGTCGGCCAGCAACGGGAACGTGACCGCCGCCGTGCCGCCGCCCGGCACGAGGAGCGTGCTGCGGGCCAGCTCGACGCCGCCAGCGAAGAGCCCCACCGTTGCCTCGGCCGGCCTACGGCCGCTGGCGACCACGGCGACGAACGCCTCGCCGACACCGACGTCGAAGGCGCCGATGCCGACGTTGATCGGGTCGGCCGAGTCGTCAGCCCCCACGACCACCACCTTGGCGCTGCCGAGGGCCGCCAGACGGTCCGTGTACACGATCGCTTCCGCCCCGGGCAGGAGGCTCGAACCCAGGTCTACGGCCGCCAGGAGGTCGGCGGACGCGTCGCCCGCTTGGAGGGTGGCCAACGCGGCTGCGCGGTCCGACTCGTCAGCGGCGAGCGGCGCGAGGAGGCGGGGGGTCAAGCCGGCGCGCACGAGCGCGATGGGGCCCGTGGTCCTGAGCTGCCCCCGTGCGGCGGCGACGGCGGCGGCGAGGCGGGTGCCGTCCTCGAACCGCGCCGCCATGCTCGCGGAAGCGTCGATCACGACGACGAGCGCGCCTGACTCGGCGCCCTTCCAGTACGGCCGCGCGAGACCGAACGCGGCTGCGGCCACGAACAGGAGTTGCAACGCCAGTAGCCAGCTCGGGGAGAACCGTCGCCTGCGGGCGACGCTGGCGTGCGCCCTGCGCCACAGGAACAGGGCGGCAACGTCGCGCCGCTTACGGCGCGCCCTGAGGAAGTGCAGGGCGACGACCACGGGCAGTAGGGCCAGCAGCCAGAGCGCCTGGGGCACGAGGAACGCCATACGGTCGCAGTCTAGCGGCTAGGCGGGCCCGGTCTCCGACGCCGCCGGGCATCGACCCGCGCCAGGCCGCCCGCCGGCCCGGGGGCGCCGCGGCACCGACGTCATGAACCTCACGTCTGGAACACCCCTAGGCGCATCTCCCCCGCCTGGGTATCGGTCGCGCAGGCGTCCAAGGCCCCGATCAGCCTGGCGCGCAGCTCGCTCGGGAGCACGACCTCGTCCACCCACAGCCTGGCGGCGCCGTAGCGGATGTCGAGCGCGGCGCCGTAGTCGGCCTTGATGCGCTCGAAGAGCTCGGCGAGCGTCTCGTCGTCCGGCTCGACGCCCGAACGCGCCAGGCGCGCCGCCTGGATGTCGAGGATCGTCTTGGCGGCCTGCTGCGCACCCATCACGCTGTACCTGGCGCTCGGCAGGGCGAAGATGAAGCGAGGCCCGTACGCCTTGCCGCTCATGGCGTAGTGACCGGCGCCGTACGACCCGCCCAGGATCACGCTGATGCGGGGCACCACGCTGTTGCTGACGGCGCTCACGAGCTTGGCGCCGCGCCTGATGATCCCTTCGTGCTCGCTCTCGCGCCCGACCATGAACCCGTTCACGTCGTGGAGGAAGACGATGGGAACGCCCGCCTGATTGCAGTCGAGGACGAACCGCGCCGCCTTGTCGGCGGCGTCGGCGTAGATCACGCCCCCGACCTCGAGACGGCGAGAGCGTTTGATCACGAGCTTCTGGTTCGCCACTACGCCAACGGCGTAGCCGCCCAAGCGCCCCCAGCCCGTGACGAGGGTCGGGCCGTAGTCGCGCTTGAACTCGTCGAGTTCCGAGCCGTCGAGGAGCCGCGCCAGCACCTGCCTGACGTCGTAGGGCTGGGTGCCGCCGTCCAGGGGCAACAGACCGGTCAGCTCGCCCTCGTCGAAGCGCGGCGCGACCGGCGCCTTGCGACCGGCGGCCCAGCGGGCCACGGGCCGCTCGGCGTAGGTGGCGGCCAACCGCCGCACACGCAGGATGGCGTGGTCGTCGTCCGGCTCCTTGAAGTCGACGGTGCCGGACAAGGACGCGTGCATGGCGGCCCCGCCGAGCTCCTCGCTCTCCACCTGCTGACCGATGGCCGCACGCACCAAGGCCGGCCCGGCCAGGTAGAGCCCGGAGCCCTCGGTCATCACCAGCGTGTCGCACATCACGGGCAGGTAGGCGCCGCCGGCCACGCAGTTGCCCATGATGGCGGCGAGTTGCGGGATGCCGGCCGCGCTCATGCGGGCGTTGAGGTAGAACACGCGGCCGAAGTCGTCCTGGTCGGGGAAGATCTCGTCCTGCATAGGCAGGTAGACGCCCGCGGAGTCGACCAGGTAGATGGTCGGGACGCGGTTCTCGAACGCGATGGTCTGGGCGCGGATCACCTTCTTCGCCGTTATGGGGAAGAAGGCCCCCGCCTTGACGGTCGCGTCGTTGGCGATGACCATCCAGTCGCGGCCGGCCACCTTGCCTATGCCCGCGACCACGCCGCCCGCCGGCGCTCCGCCCTCCTCGGCGTACATGCCGAAGCCCGCGAAGGTCATGAGCTCGGCCAGTTCCTCGCCCGGGTCGAGGAGGCGAGCGACGCGCTCGCGGGCCGTCAACCGACCCTTGGCGTGCTGTCGGGCGCTCGCCGCCGCCCCGCCGCCGGCCGCGATCTTCGCGCGCTCGGCGGCTAGCCGCTCGCTTTCTTCAGTCCACGCGCGCCTGTTCGTGTGATACGGCGCCGCGCGGCGCTTCTCGAGCGGAACGCCCTCGCCCAGCCCGGCGAGCCCCTCCGAGCCGTCGCGCCTGGCGACGCCCGTCCGGCGCTTCTCGCTCACCGCGCCGAGCTAGCGAGCACCACCAGCAGGCCGCCGCCCGCGTTCTCGAGCGCGTGCTGCGTACCGGCCGTCAGACTCAGGAGCTTGCCCTTGCCGAGCCGGCTGGTCACGCCGCCCGAGCGCACGAGCGCCTCGCCTTCGAGCACTTGGTAGACGACGCTCCCCGCGGGGCTCGACTCCCCGGCCCCCTGCCCGGCTTCGAAGCAGATGAGTTCAACGAGGAGGTCGGACTCCTCGACCAAGGTCTGGCGCTGTACCGACTCGAGTGAGAAGCGCCTGGCTCCGCTGATCGTTACCGTCTTCACGTTCGCCTCCCAGGACGATGGCTCTCGGGGTTGCTCGAAGCTAGCGTACAACCTGTCGAGGCGCCCGGCGGCACCGCCGCGCCGTGGACGGCCGGAGGTCGGCGCGAGCACGGTCGGGCCGACCAAGACGGCCCGCCACGTCGGCCATATCCGGCATGTGGCAATAGGTGCAAGGTCTGTGGATAACGCCGAGGGCTTGACAAGCGCCGGCGCCGACTGGTATCGCGGCGCGCCTGTCGCGCTCTCGCGAGAGATGTCGTCAGGGACGCTAACGCTGCAAATGTTCCGTGCTCATCGGACGGCTGGAAGGGGTAGGGTCCGGAGCCCGGCGCTTGTCCACAAGCCTGTGGAGAACGGGCGTTATTTGTGGATAACTACGTTGGGCCGATGAACACGGGGCCGGGGGCAAGGCCGGGTGCCAGCGGTCCAACCTCTGCACGCCCGGAGGGCCGACGCGCCGGCCGCCGAGGATGACGTCGAGAGCGGCCCCCAGCCTCTGCATACCTGGAGGGCCGACTATGCATCCTTGGCGGCGCTCACGAAGGCCCGCACGGCCTCGGGGTCCTTCACGCCGGGGCGCGTCTCCACGCCGCTCGCCACGTCGACCGCGTACGGTCGAAGGGCGCCGATGGCCGCCGAGACGTTGTCCGGGGTCAGCCCTCCCGCGAGCACCAGCCTGGGCCAAGCGCGCCAGGCCGGCGCGGCCGCCTCCCAGGCGAACGCCAGGCCGGAGCCCGGCGTGGCGGCATCGAGGAGGACGGCGTCCGCGCCGTAGTCGGCCACGTCGGCCGGTACGAGCCCCGGGGCGTACGGCAGCGCGCGCACCACCCTGGTCGCCTTGGCGACCTCGCGGGCGTAAGCGGCCGACTCGCCGCCGTGGAGTTGGACCCCCGTCAGCCGGAGACCCCGCGCGAGACCGACCACCTCCGCGACGTCCGCGTCGACGAACACGCCGATGCGGGCGACGAACGGACCGAGCGCCGAGCAGATGTCGGCAGCCGTCTCGGGCGTCACCCGGCGCTTGGAGCCGGGAGCGAAGATCATGCCGACGGCGTCCGCCCCGGCCGCCTCGGCCACAACGGCGTCGGCGACGGACGTTATGCCACAGACCTTCACGCGCACGGGTCGGCGCGCGGCGTTACGAGCCGGGATGCCAGGCGCGCTCACCAGCCCACGTCCTGCAGGTGCTCAAGCCGGTAGTCGCCCTCGTCGCCCAGGAGGACGACGGCGTCGAGGCGCAGAGCGGCGCCCGGCCTACCGCCCGCCGCCTTGGCGTAGTGCAGGGCGGCGCGCCTGAGGCGTCGGAGCTTGCCCCCGTCGATGGCCTCGAGCGGGTGGCCGAAGCGCGCGTCCTTGCGCTGCTTCACCTCGACCACGACGAGACAGTGACCGTCCTCCATCACCAGATCGAGCTCGCCGCCGCGCAAGCGGTAGTTGCTGGCGAGGTGGCGGTAGCCGAGCTTCTCGAGGTGAACGCGCGCCGCCGCCTCGGCCCAATGCAGCTCGGGGCGCGCTCGGCTCACCTGCTCGGCGTCACTTCCACGCGCTCGGCGTCGGCCCACAGGCCCTCGAGGTCGTAGAAGTCGCGGGCCTCAGGGCTCATCAGATGGACGACGACGGGGCCGTAGTCGATCAGCACCCAGCGCTCCGACGGGCCCTCGATGCCGCGCGCCAGCCGGCCCTGCGCCTTGCAACGCGCGAGCACCTCTTCTTCCAGTGCTCTGAGTTGCAGGCTGGACTCGCCGCTCGCCACGATGAAGCAGTCGAGCGTCTCCGACACCGTCCGTAGGTCGAGGACGGCGATGTCGATCGCCCGCTTGTCGTCGAGCGCGTCCACTATCGTCTGCACTCCGTCGGGCAGGCCGACCGCGTCCTGATGCTGTTCCTTAGTCAAGTTCCCTCCGGCGGCTGCCCGCCTTGCGCTTGTCAGTCGCCAACCGCGAGGCTGGCTCCGGTGAGGTCCGTCCTCGCCGCGGTCCTGGTCATGGCGTCCGGCCCGAGCACGAGCTCGAGCTGGACGGAACGCCGCTGGACGGACGCGAACCGATCGATCTGCTGCTTGCCGACGTTGAGCATGGCCGCGTAGTAGTCGGCGTCCTGCCACGAGGCCAGGGTGGCGAGGAGGCGCGTGGGCGACTGGTCGCCGGCGGTGCCGCCGCGCACGATGATGTTCGCCTCCGGCACCCCGAGGGCCAGGAGGTGGTCGACGTACCAATCGACCGCCCCGGGCTCGCCGCTGTTGTCGGTCACGAGGAGCGTGGCGTCGGGAGCGTCCTGGAAGGTGCGCGCCTCTCCGCCCAGCGTGGCGGCCATGAAGGCGTTCACCGCCACGGGGTCGTGGTACACCACCCCCGGTACGCCGCCCTCCTTCTCGTAGTTGGGGAGGGTAGCCGTGGTCGCGAGGACGAGCCTGCCAACACGGGAGGCGAGCTCGCGCGCGATGCTCACGCTCGCGTTGGTCTCGACGTCACTGAAGAACGTGTCCATTAGTTCGGGCACCTTGGTGACGGCGCGCACGTTGAGGTCCTTCACCTTCTGCAGCAAGGCGTAAGCGAGTCGCTTGACGTTGTCTATGCGGTCGATGTCGCCCCGCAGGGTATGGCGATAGCGGACGAACTTGGCGGCGTCCTCGCCGCTCATGAGGCGGGGCCCGGCCGCGAAGTGGATGTGGAGGCCGCCGGCGTTGTCGTCGTAGTCCATGCGGTACGGCACGTCCACCACCACGCCCCCGAGGGCGTCTACGAGGTTCTGGAAGATGTCGAGCTTGATGATGACGTAGTAGTCGATGGGCACGCCCAGGATGGCCTCGACGCGCTCCAGGAGGCCCTCTGCCCCGTACCAGTTGTACATCGAGTTGATTCTCGCGGCCTCGGCGGGGAGGTAGAGGTCGCGGGGGATGGCGATGACCGAGATGTCGTCGTCTTGGATGTCCACGTACAGGATGGTGTCCGTGAGGGTGCCCTCCGTGCCGTGGTAGCCGCGGAAGTTCCAGGCCACGATCTCGCCGCCCGGTCCGTAGACGGGCGTGGAGGTGCCGTTGTAGACGACGTCGCGACCGGCGACCAGGAAGCTCGCGTGGAACTCATCTGCGAGCCCGATCGTCTTGCGCTGGTCGTCACCGAGCGCCTTGCGATCCACGTCGCGCGTCAGCCAGTAACCGGCCAGACCGCCGACGGCCACCACTATGCCTAGCAGCGAGAGCAGTCGAGCGCGCCTACGCGTCATGGGCAGACCCCGCCGACGCGAAGCTGTGATAGGCCGCCAACGTGGCGTGGTGGACGGGCTTGCCGGTGCGCCGCAGGTACTCCACCTTCGCGGCGACCGCCTGGCGGTAGGCCGCCCCGAGGTCGAGCATCGCCAGCTCCCTGAGGTCGTCGTTGACGCCGCGGCCGGGCTCGCAGACGTCCGCCACGTACACGCTCATGCCGACGGCGTGGCCGTCCGGCACCCCGAACACGTGCCCCTCCACCGCCTCGAGGACCACCTGGTCCGTGACGCCCCACCGGACGGCGAGGACGCGCGCGGCGCGCCCGTGCAGCACGATGGGGTGCTCCGCTTCCAACTCGCACTCTGGCGGCGCCAGGCGCATCAGCTGCGCGTCGGACATGTCGCGGGCGGCGTCGTGCAACACGGACGCGAGCGCGACCTCGTCCAGCTCCTTTCGCGAGAAGCCGTTCGACTTGCCGATGGCGAGCGCGGTCTGCGCCACGCGCAGGATGTGTTGCAAGCGTTCCGGAGTGACTTGCTGACGCACCAGGTGACAGTAGGGGGCGACCAGCGGGTCGTCGCATGGGGCTTCGGCATACGCCATGCCCGGGGGTGTCACGTGTTCGGCGCTTGGTCTCAAGTTCTCCTCGTTCATGCCATCACGGTTCATGCCATCACGCTCAAGATCCGACCATCTCTGCGACCGCCCGACCTCTTGCGACCGCCCGGTCGCGCTACGTGAAGTTAGCACGCGGCAGGACGCCCGCAAGTAGGCTCTGGGCTAGCGCCTACTCCGCCTCGTCCGGCAGACCCGCGGCCTCTTCCGCCTCGAGCTCTTCCAGGTCCGACTCATCCCTCACGGGTTCGGCGTCGGCCGTCTCCTCGCCCTCCAACCCCTCCAGGTAGCGCCTGCCCGCGCGGTCGGCGTCGGCCTGCGACGGCACCTCGGGCGCGGCCGCGGTGTCGTCGAAGTAGTCGAACACCGCGCCCCCGATCTGCACCTCGTCACCCGAGCGCGCGCCGGCGCGCTTGAGCAGTTGGTTCACCCCCTGCGCCTTGAACGTGTGCTGCAAGTAGGCGACCGCCTGCGGGTTGGCAGGATCGAAGCGGGCCACGACGGCTTCGATCTCGCTGCCCGTCACGAGCCAGCCGGTTCCGGCCATGTCGCGCTTCACGACGACAGGCTCGACCGTCACGCGCGGAGCGACCGTCTCGGCGATGGGCTTCGGTTTGGGCGGCAACAGCTCGAACAGGCTCTCCTTGAGCCCCTCCAGACCCGTGGCGTCCAGGGCGGAGACCGCCACGAACGGCATGCCGACCGCGTCGAACTCCGTCTCCACGAGCGCCAGCTCGTCGGCCGTCACTAGGTCGGTCTTGTTGAAGACCAGCAGGGCGGGCCGCTCGAGCAGCTCCGGGTCGTACTCGCCGAGTTCGAAGCGCAGCGCCGCGAAGGTCTTGGCTGGCGCGTCGGAGACGTCGAGTACATAGACGAGCAGGCGCGTGCGCGAGATATGGCGCAGGAACTCGAGGCCCAGGCCCTTGCCCTTGTGCGCGTCCTCGATGATGCCGGGGATGTCGGCCATCGTGAGGCGCCGCATGTCGAGCTCGACGACACCGAGGTTCGGGCTGAGGGTCGTGAAGGGGTAGGAGGCGATGGCGGGTCTGGAGTTCGACAGCGCGGCCAGGAGGCTCGACTTGCCGGCGTTCGGGTAGCCGACCAGCCCAACGTCCGCGATGGTCCGCAACTCGAGGCGCAGCCTCCGGCTCTCACCCGGTGCGCCCTTCTCCGCGAAGCGGGGCGCCCGCCTCGTGCTCGTGGCGAAGGTCGCGTTGCCGCGCCCCCCGAGGCCGCCGGCGGCCACCACGGCCGTCTGACCCACCTCGACCAGGTCGGCGACCAGCTCGCCCGTGTCGCGGTCCGTGGCCAGCGTGCCGACCGGCACGTCGACGTACAGGTCGCCACCGCCGAGGCCGGCCTTGTTGCGACCTTCGCCCTGCTGACCGACCGGCGCCTTGAAGTGCGTTCGGCCGACGAGACGGTCGAGCGACGTGATGTCGTCGACCGCCCGCAGCAGCACCGAGCCGCCCTTGCCGCCGTGTCCGCCGTCCGGACCGCCCTTTGGTATGTACTTGAGGCGCATGAACGAGAGCCCGCCGTCGCCGCCCTTGCCGCCATGCACCTCGATGTCTAGGACGTCCCTGAACGCCATTCCAGCCTCGTTCCAACAAGAACGCGGCCCCTTCGGGAGCCGCGCCTAAAGTCCATCGTCTTGACCTAGAAGGCGCCTTGGAGGCGCCCCCAAGCGCTCAGTCCGCCGCTACGGCGCCCGCGCCGCCCGAGTCGGCTTCGATGCTGACGAAGCGGCCCTTGGCGCCCTTGTCGTGGAAACGCACCACGCCGTCGCGCAGGGCGAAGAGCGTGAAGTCGGACCCGACGCCGACGTTACGGCCGGGGTGGAAGCGCGTGCCGCGCTGCCTCACCAGGATGTTGCCCGCGAGGACGACCTGGCCGTCGAAGCGCTTGACGCCGAGGCGCTGGGAGTGGGAGTCGCGTCCGTTGCGGGTGCTGCCGACGCCTTTCTTATGTGCCATCTAGACCCTCTCCTCGTCGCCTCAGCCGCGGATGCCCGTGATCCGCACGCTGGTGAACTCTTGCCGATGGCCCGTGTGGCGACGGTAGTTCGCCTTGGCCTTGAACTTGTAGATGTGGATCTTCTCACCGCGCCCGTGGCCGACCACCTCGGCCGTGACGCTGGCACCGGCCACATGCGGTGCGCCGACCTTGACGGTCTCGCCGCCGATTAGCAGGACGGGCAGCTCGACTGTGGCGCCGGGCTCGGCCGCGATCTTCTCCACTTGCAGCACGTCGCCTTCGGCCACGCGGTACTGCTTGCCACCCGCTTCAACTATTGCGAACATCTTTCGACCTCCGGGCCGTGGCGCGCCTCGCGACGCTTGCCGGCCCACGCTACCTGAACGCTTCGCACCGGACGCGCCGCCCTCGGGGTGGCTGACCGATACCAGAACTGACATTGTAGCCGATGAACCGGCCCCGTGACAACCGACCCCGGGGAGAACGGCGCTTGCTTGCTATACCATCGCTACTCGATGGTGGACCGAGAGCCAAGCAGGAGTGTCGGCACGGAGCCCGGCCTCAGGCCCGACGTGCCCGAGCTGATGAGTCCCGCCGGTCACTGGCCGCAACTGCGCGCCGCCGTGGAGGCTGGGGCGGACGCCGTGTACTTCGGCCTTGGCCACTTCAGCGCACGCTCCAAGGTGGGGTTCGCCCTTGCCGAGGTGCCCGACGTCATGCGCGAGCTACACGGCCGCGCCGTGCGCGGTTACGTAACCTTCAACACGCTCGTGTTCGACGACGAGCTGCCGGCGGCTCGGCTCGCCCTCGAGGCGCTCGGGGCGGCCGGGGTGGACGCGGTGATCGTCCAGGACGTCGCCGCGGCGGCGCTCGCGCGCGAGGTGGCACCGGACGTCGAAGTGCACGGCTCGACGCAGATGTCGATAACGAGCGCCCAAGGCGCCGAGCTGGCGCGGTCCTTCGGTTGCGACCGGGTGGTGCTCGGCCGCGAGCTCAGCCTGACCGACATCGCGCGCATCCGGCAGGCGACAGACGTGGAGTTGGAAGTCTTCGTGCACGGCGCGCTCTGCGTGTCCTACTCGGGCCAGTGCTTCTCGAGCGAGGCCTGGGGCGGGCGGAGCGCCAACCGGGGCCAATGCGCGCAGGCGTGCAGACTGGCTTACGACCTCATCGTGGACGGCGAGCGCCGGGACCTCGGCGAATACCGCTACCTCCTCTCCCCCGGCGACCTCTACGCGCTGCACCAAGTGCCCGAGTTGGCGCGGATCGGCGTGAGCTGCCTGAAGATCGAGGGGCGCTACAAGGACGCCGACTACGTCGCGCTCACCACGGCCGCCTACCGGGAGGCCCTCGACGCATACGCTGCCGCCCGCCCGCCGCGGATCGACGCCGACGACGAGCGCGCTATCGAGCAGGTCTACTCCCGCGGGTTGGGCCCATGGTTCATGCAGGGCACGGACCACCAGCGGGTCGTAGTGGGGCGCGCGCCACGCCATCGCGGAGTCAGGCTCGGCGAGGTCGTGGCGGTGGAGTCCGACGGCGTGAGGGTCCGGCTCGCCGAGCCGATCGCGGTCAAGCCGGGCGACGGCGTGGTCTTCGACGCCGCCCACCGCCGCAGCCCCGAGGAGCGCGAGGAGGGCGGGCCCATCGTGCGTGCCGAGCCGAACCGCGTCGGCGAGGTGAGGCTGACGTTCCTCCGCGGCAGCGTCGATCTGACCCGTGTGGCGCCGGGCGACTGGCTCTGGCGCACCCACGATGCCGATGTCGACGCCAAGGCCAGGCGCTACCTCACCGCGGCGGAGCCTCTTCACACGCGTCCGCTCGACCTGGACGTGAGCGCCACTGTCGACGCGCCGCTGATCGTCACTGGGCGCGCCTCGGGCCCGCGCGGAGCCGTGAGCGCCACCGTCATGGGCGAGACCGCGCTGATCGCGGCGACGCGCCACGGCTTGGGGCGCGAGCAGGCCGTGCGGCAGCTCGGACGCCTGGGAGGCACGCCGTACCACCTCGGCGAACTGCGCCTCGAGACCGAAGGCGAGCCGTTCGTGCCGGTCAGCGAACTGAACCGGTTGCGGCGGGAGCTCGTGGAGCGGCTGCAGGTGGCGCGGCGGGCCGTGGGTAAGGGCACGACCCATGACACCCGCGCCCCCGCGACGACCGGCCACGTGCCGGCGACGGGCGGAGCAAGACCCGCCACCCACGTCGCCGCGGAGGGCAGGCTCCACCTCCTGGTGCGCACCCCCGAGCAGCTCGACGCCGTCCTTGCGATCGTCGCCGATCGCTCCGCCAAGACGAGCATCGCGAGCGTCACCCTCGACTACCTCGAGCTGTACGGGCTGAGACCGTCCGTCGAGCGCGCGCACGACGCCGGGATCGCGGTGCGGGTCGCCTCGCCGCGCATCCTGAAGCCCACCGAACAGAACGTCGTCAGGTTCCTCCTCGGGCTAGGCGCCGGCATCCTCGTGCGTTCGGGCGGCCTGCTACATGACCTCGCACGCCTGAGCGCCGCCGAGCGCCCCGAACTGCACGGCGACTTCAGTCTCAACGTCGCCAACGCCAGCGCCGCCGCCGCGTACCTGGCCCTCGGGCTGACGAGCGTGGCGCCGGGCCACGACCTCAACGCCGAACAGGTAGCCGAGCTCGCCGCCGCGATCGGGGGCGGAGCGCTGGAGGTGATCGCCTATCACCACCTGCCCGTCTTCCATACCGAGCATTGCGTCTTCTGCCGGTTCCTGTCGACCGGCCACGACTTCCGCGACTGCGGCCACCCGTGCGAGACGCACCGCCTCGCCTTGCGCGACGCGCGCGGCCGCCAGCATCCGGTGCTCGCCGACGTCGGCTGCCGCAACACGGTCTTCAGCGGCGAGGCCCAGGTGGCGGCGAAGCATCTTGGCGCATGGTGGGACGCGGGCATCCGCGACTACCGCCTGGAGTTCGTCCATGAGGACGCCGCGGCCGTCGGGGCGGTGACACGCGCGTTCGCGGCGGCGCTGGCGGCGACGGCGACCGGTGGCTACCGTCCGGCGCAGCTCGAGGGCCGCCTGACCGACTCGGTCGGCACCATCACGGAAGGCAGCCTGTACGTGCCGCGCAGGGCGAACGCGATCACGATCTAGGCGCGATCACGCTCCAGGCAGGCCCCGGGCGCTCTAGAACAGCCACGGGATGAGCACGAGGCCTACGGCGGCCATCAGGACCTGGAGCGGTAAACCCACCCTCACGAAGTCGCGGAAGCGATAGGCGCCCGGGCCCACGACCAGGGTGTTCACGGGCGTCGCCATCGGGGTGCAGAAGGACGCGGCCGACGCGAGCGCCACCATCATCAGCGCACTCTCGGGCGCGACGCCGACCGAGGTCGAGGCGCTGAGGGCGATCGGCGCTATCAGCACCGCGGTGGCCGTGTTGGACATGAGCTGACCGAGGGTAGCCGTCAGCAGGTAGATGCCGGCCAACAACAGGAGCTCACCCGAGCCGCCGAACGCCGCGACCACCCCGTCCGCCACGAGCCGCACCCCACCCGTCAGCTCGAACGCCGTCGCCAAAGGCAACATGCCCGCTATGAGGACCACCGACTGCCACTGGATGGAGCGGTAGGCCTCCTCCGCCGAGAGGCAGCGCGCGGCGACGAGCGCCAGGGCCGCGAGCAGCACGGCCACGACGGGCTCGAGCCAGCCCGCCGACATGCTCACGAGCATGAGCAGCATGATGGCGGCCGCGACCGGGGCGAGGCATCGCTTGGGGGCCTCGCGCTCGCCGCCCGCCTCGCTGAGCACCACGGCATCGAGGCGCTCGCCGCCCAGGCGCGCGATCGCCGCCAAGGTTCCCTGGACGAGGAGCGTGTCGCCGAAGCGCAGTCGCGTCTCGGCCAGGCGCAGGGCGCCGCCGCCCTCGGTCACCTGCTCCTGACCGCGTCGCAACGCGACGACCTGCACCCGGAAGCGCTCGCGGAAGCGGAGCTCTGCCAGGGTGCGTCCGAGCCAGCCGGAGCGGGGCGTCGGGAGCACTTCGGCGAAGGCGAGGTTCGGCGGCACCGTACCTTCCAGACCGTCGACCGTCTCGAGCGGCGCGCCCGCCTCCGCAGCGGCGGCGGCCAGCCCTTCCTGGCTCCCCTGCAGGAGCATGCGATCGCCCTCGCTCAACGCCGTGTCCGGGCCGAGCCGCTTGGAGCGCCCGAGGTGGCGGCGCGAGCGCCTGCCGCTGCGCACAGCGGCCGGTTCCGTGTCCACCGCGAGCACGCGCACGCCGTGGCGCTCCGGCCAAGCCAGGGCGCCCAAGTCGGACCCGACCACGGGCGAGCCGGGCGCCAACGTCAGCCGTTTCAGCCTCGTGAGCCCGAACCGCTCCGCCACGACGCTCAGGTCGTCGCTTCCCGCGCGGCCCGCGTCGCCGGGCGTGGACGGCGCGGCGGCCGGCAGCATGCGCCTCCCTACGAGCGCCATGTAGCCGGTCGCCACGGCGAGCATCGCCACTCCCAACGGCGTGAACCTGAAGAAGCCGAACGGTGGCCGACCAGCGCCCTCGAGGGCCTGCGCCACGACCAGGTTGGGCGGGGTGGCGATGAGGGTGAGCATGCCGCCGACAAGGGCCGCGTAGGCCACGGGCAGGAGGAGCTTGCTCGGGCTGACCTTGGCGCGCCAGGCCATGGCGGCGGCGATGGGCAACATCACTGCCACGGTACCGGTGGAGCTCATGAAACCGGAGAGGAGGCCGGTCGCTAGCATGACCGCCACCACCATGCCCGCCTCCGACCTGCCCGCCACCCGGCCGAGCAGCCTGCCGATCGCCCCGGCCAGCCCCGTGTTGACCAAGGCGAACGAGACGACGAAGAGCCCGGCGATCATCACCACGAGCGGGTCGGCGAACCCCGCGAGCGCCTGCCGCGGCGTGAGGACGCCCGTCAGGATCAGGGCCAGGACAACGAGCAGCGCGACCATGTCGAGCCTCACCCTGTCGGAGACGAAGAGCGCGACGGCGCAGCCGAGGATCAGGAAGACGGTCAAGGTGGCTCCGGCCATGACCTCAACTTACGGTGCAGAACGTGTTAGCGCGAGGTCGGAAGGCCCTGAAGCCGGTCCCTAACGTCCGTTTCACGTGAGGTTTTCCACAATACCGGCTTTTTCGCCTGCCCCATCGCCACGTGTCGGGATTTTCTCGCGCCCCATCCCCTATACTCTCGGCGAGTTCATGAAAGGAGCTCACGCATGGCCAAGGCTAAGAGCCCGAGCAAGAAGGCAGACAAGACCGTAAGCAAAGCCGACCTCGTCGCCGAAGTCGCGGAAGCCACCGGTCAGTCGAAGAAGGCCGTCAAGGAGACGATGGATTCTCTCCTCGCTTCCATGACCTCCAGCATCTCCAAAGGCAACAAGGTAACGCTCACCGGCTTCGGCACGTTCGAAGTCCGCAAGCGCAAGGCCCGCACCGGCGTCAAGCCTGGCACGACCGAGAAGATCAAGATCCCGGCCAGCCAGTACCCCGCCTTCAAGGCAGGCAAGAGCCTTAAGGACACCGTGAGCGGCAAGAAGCCCACCGCCAAGAAGGCCCCGGCCAAGGCGGCCGCCAAGAAGAAGTAAGCACCTACTTCGGTAGTCGCTTCGGCGAAGGGGCGAGCGGGCCGGAACGGCTCCGCTCGCCTCAACCGTTGGGTGGGCTCGGGGGCTGGCGGTCGCCCTGCGCCCCGGACAACCCTTCCCCGGCCGCCGCGGCCTGCGCCTGCGGCGACCCCTTCGGACCCAACGCGATGACGTCCGGCTCCTCCTCGACCCGCGGCGCCTCGAGCGTAGCGAACTGGGACGCCACCAACTCCGGAGGGAAGAAGTGGCCTTGCCTACCCCGTAGGCGCCTCTGGATCTCCGCCTCGGTCACTTCCAGGTAGACGAACCGCACGCCGGTCCCCGCTTCGCGCAGGCGGTCACGGTAGGCGCGCCGCAAGGCGCTGCAAGCCACGACCACACCGCCGTCTGCCCGACCAGCCGCCGGGCCGTCCGCCAGGCCGCCCGCGAGCGTCTCCTTGACGCGCTCGAGCCACGGCCACCTGTCCTGGTCCGTCAACGCGATGCCGGCCGCCATCTTGGTCTTGTTCGACTCGGGGTGCAGATCGTCGCCGTCGACGAACTCCGCGCCCAACAGCCTCGCCAGCTCGGCGCCGACGGTGCTCTTGCCGCAGCCGGACACGCCCATGACGACCACGGCGCGACCCACTCACTCCCCCTTGTAACGGTAGAGGGTCTCGCCCGCCTTCGGCACGTAGAGGATCCCCTCGTCCTCCCTGCCTGCCCAGTCTGCGGGGTCGATCGTGTCAGGGTCGAGGTAGCCGAGGGACAGGGCCGCGCACTTCTCCGGGGGGATGCGGGAGGCCAGCGTGACCTTGGCGCGCGGGTACTCGACCCCGTCCTCGAAGCGCCCGTCGCCCCTGACGTGGGTCGAATGCGCGAGGACGCCGAGCGGGATGTGCGCGAACTCGTCCCACTGCTTCAGGAAGTACTCAAGGACGTGGTAGCCGACGGCCTCGATGTGCTCGCCGTGCACGGCGCTGACCTCGCTCAAGTGCGGCGCGTAGATGATCAGCTCGCCGCCCTCGGCCAGCGCCGGCTCGAGCTTGTACATGGCCTTCCCGGCCGTCCAGAGCTCCTCGTACATGGGCGGGGCGCAGGAGAGCACGCGCTCGAAGGGACGGTCCACCCACCGCACGTGCCGCTCGCTCGAGAGGTCGGCCGCCGCCGACCAGGCGCGTTCGTGCTCGCCGATGAACACGCCGGCGAGGTCCTTGCCCTCCACGACGACCGCCGCGAGGGTCACCGGCGTCGGGAGCAGTTCCGCGGCGGCGTGGATCATCGCCCTCACTGGCGTGTCCTTGATGCCGATCGTGCCCCTCACGCCCGCCAGGGCCCCGAGCCAGTGGGTGACGTTGATCATGTCGTGGCCGCTGATGCCGGGGAACAGGTACTTGGCGCCGCCCGAGTAGCCGACGACCTCGTGCGGGAACGTGGGGCCGAGGATGAGCACGTGGTCGTGCAGGGTGGCCGCGCGGTTGAGGCGCACGTCCACGTCGCCGCCGAGCGTCGGGTGCCAGCGCGCCCCGGCGATCTCCTTGACCCGCGCCTGGCTGAGCGTGCCGATGCTCACGAGGGTGCCAGCCTCGTACCAGGCGTGGTTGACGATGCGCACGTTGGGGTAGCGGCCCGCCTTCTCCTCGGCCGTCAAACCGACGAGGCGCAGGAGGTGGTCGTCGTCCAACGGCACGTGGGTGCCGAGCGCGACCATGACCGTGACCGCCGCGGCGTCGTCGAGTGAGCGCATGACGCCCCTGAACAGGAGCGGGAGCGGCACGGTGCGCGTGTGATCGGGGATCAGGACGAGCACGCGCTGGTTCGTGAACTTGCCCGTGAGGCCGCGGTCTAGGGCGGCCATGATCCGGTCCTCGTCCAGCACGGTTCCGGGTGCCGCGGCGACGGCCGCGCTCAGGCCGTCGGGCGTCGGGGGGACGTCGCTGGGCGAACCTCGTCTTCGGTCGGAGTTCTGCATCTCGCCACAGCCTAGTCCGCCGGGACTCACAGGGCCAGGGTATGACCGCGGTCAACGCCCCGAGCCCGTCTACGGACTTAGCATCGGAGGGTGACAGTTCGACTGGATGACTCGAACCCCATGCGCCCCGACCAAAGCCCGCGCGTGACGGTCGTGTACGCCACCATGTTCGGCGCCACCGAGGAGGTGGCGGAGTCCGTGAGCCGCGCCCTCGCGGCCGAGCTCGGGGTCGCGGTGCCCTGCCGCGACGCCGGCTGGCTCGACTTCGCCGAGCTGGAGGACCATGACCTGATCGTCATCGGCTCCTGCACCTGGAACATCGGGCAGTTGCCTAGCGACTGGGAGGCCCGCCTCCAGGAGCTCGCCGCCCTCGACCTGACCGGCAAGCTCGTCGCCCTCTTCGGTACGGGCGACGCGCGCGGCTATCCGGACACGTACCTCGACGCGCTGGACGCCATCGCCAAGGCCGCGACGACGGCGGGGGCCACTCTGCTAGGCGAGTGGTCGACGGCCGGCTACCGCTTCACCGGCTCGCTCGCGCTGCGCGGCGACAGCTTCGTCGGTCTCGCGCTCGACCAGGACAACGACCACGACCTCACGGAAGCGCGCATCGGGGTCTGGTGCGCGCAGCTCGCCATCGAGGCGGCGCGGGCGCTCGGGCGGCCGGAGGCGGCTCGGGCGCTCGGGCGGCCGGAGCCGGCGCTGGCGCCCGGTTAGCCGAAGGGCCCCGCTCGTTAGCGCCGAACATGCCGGCAGCGCCTTGCGCCCGCGTCGGGCCGGCGGGGAGGCGGTCTCCTGACGACGGGTTCTCCCGTGAGCGACGGGCGGCGACGACGGGTATAGTCGCGTCGGAATGCCTGACACCCGCGTGAGCGCGCACGCTACTGCCGCGCCGCGCGGCGCAGGGGGCGCCCAGGACGCGCGCAGCGTCCCGGCGCTCCTGCGCCTGCGCGCGGCCGACCCCGGGACCGCTCTGCGCGTCAAGCGCCTCGGGCTCTGGGAGAGGATCAGCTGGACCGAGTACGCCGGGCGCGTCAACGCCATCGCGCGCGAGATGATCCACCTCGGGCTCGAGCAGGGCGAGCGCGTGGCCATCCTCTGCGAGAACCGGCCGGAATGGCTCATCGCCGACATCGCGATCCAGACGGCTGGCGGCGCCACGGTCGGCGTCTACACGACGAGCAGCCCCGAGCAGCTCGCCTACCATGTCAACCACTCCGACGCGGTCGGGCTCATCCTCGAGGACGCGGAGCAGCTCGAGAAGTGGCTGGCCGTGCGGGAGAAGTGCCAGAGCGTGCGCTGGGTGCTCGCGGTCGAACCCGAGGAAGTGGACGGCATCGTCGCCTGGGAAGCGGCCCTGACCTCAGGCGCCGAGCGCTACGCCTCCGACCCCGGTCCGGTCGAGGCGCGCCTGGCGGGCATCGGCCCTGACGACGTAGCCCTCTTCATCTACACGTCCGGCACCACCGGCAACCCCAAGGGCGCCATGCTGTCGCACGCCAACCTCCTCTGGGCCATCGACTCGCTGGCCGACGCCGTGCCCATGACAGAGCGCGACGAGCTCCTGTCCTTCCTGCCCCTATCGCACATCGTCGAGCGCCTCATCAGCGTCACGGCGCCCCTACGCTTCGGTTACACGGTGTCGTTCACGGAGAACCTCGACACGGTGCTCACGAACCTGCAGGAGATCCGCCCGACCGTCTTCTTCGCCGTGCCGCGCATCTGGGAGAAGCTCCACTCGCTCGTGGAGCTGCACATGAAGGACGCGAACCCCATCAAGCGCGTCGCCTACGGGGCGGCGCTCGGGGCAGCGCGCGGCGGGAACCCGCTGGGAACGGCGGTAGCGCAGTTAGCCGTGCTAAGGCTCCTGCGGCTGCGCCTCGGCCTCGACCGCGTCCGCATCGCCATCTCCGGCGCGGCCCCTATCGCGCCAGAGATCATCGCCTACTTCCGGGCCATCGGCGTGGACGTGCGCGAGGGCTTCGGCCTAACGGAATCGACCGGCATCATCGCCATCCACCGCAGCGACGGGCGGCTCGGAACCGTTGGGCGCCCGTTCAAGGGTGTCGAGGTGAGGATCGCGGAGGACGGCGAGATCCTGAGCCGCGGCCCAGGCAACTTCCTCGGGTACCACAAGGATCCGGTCGCGACGACCGAAGCGCTGGAGGGCGGCTGGTTGCATACGGGCGACGTCGGCGAGATCGACGATGACGGCCAGCTGCGCATCACGGACCGTAAGAAGGACATCCTCATCACCGCCGGCGGCAAGAACATCGCCCCGCAGAAGATCGAGAACCAGCTGAAGTCGTCGCCTTACATCAACGACGCCGTGGTCATCGGCGATCGCCGCAAGTACCTCACGGCGCTGCTCGTGCTCGACGAGGACAACGTCACGTTCTGGGCAACCGAGCAGCAGCTCTCGTACTCGACCTACACGGACCTGGCGAGCAACCCGGAGGTGCGCGAGCTCGTCGAGGGCGAGGTGCAACGTGTCAACGCCACGCTGGCCCGGGTCGAGACCATCAAGAAGTTCGCCATCCTGCCCAAGCGGCTCTACCACGAGGACGGCGAGGTCACGGCCACGCTCAAGGTGAAGCGCTCGAGCATCGCCCGCAAGTACGCCGAGCTGATCGAGGAGATGTATGCCTGACAGTCGCCCAGCCCGCCAGCGTCCGGACCAGGGCACCGCGACGGACACCGACTGGGGCCGCCATGCTCTTCCGTGAGCGCTACGAGCACGAGCTGTGGCTCATCCGCGGCTCGCAGGCCTGGGTGGTCGCCGGGCTGGCGGGCGCGCTCCTCATCGCGCTGCCGTTCCTGGTCAAGGGTTACCTGATCTACAACATGACCCTCTTCTTCGTGTACGCGCTCGTGGCGCTGTCGCTGTCGGTACTCGTCGGGCTCACCGGCCAGGTGTCGCTCGGACACGCCGGCTTCCTGGCCGCCGGAGCGTACGTCTACGTGCTGGCAACGCAGCACGGCTTCCACTACCTGCTGGCCGTCCTGGCGGCCGTGCTGGTGTCGGCCGTCCTCGGGGTCGTCATCGGGGTGCCGTCCTTGCGCCTCGAGGGGCCGTACCTGGCCATCGCCACCTTGGGCTTCGGTCTCGCCATCCAGCAGATCCTCAACAACTGGCGACTGGTGGGCGCCTCTACCGGCACGCTCGTCGACCGTCCCGTCCTGTTCGGCATCGACTTCTACGGCGACCGCGAGTACTACTACCTCGTGCTCGTGTTGGCCGGTCTGGTGACGTGGATGCTCTTCAACCTCGAGCGCTCGCACATAGGGCGGGCCTTCCGGGCGACGCGCGACGCCGACCTGGCCGCGCAGATGAGCGGCATCGGACTGGCGCGCTACAAGACGCTGGCGTTCGTCATCTCGGCCGCCGTGGCCGGGCTGGCCGGCGCGCTGTACGGTCCGCTGGTCGGCTACGTGACGCCCGAGGGCTTCAACCTCCTGCTCTCCATCAAGTTCCTGCTCATGACGGTCGTGGGCGGGCTCGGCTTCCTGCCCGGCGCCCTCATCGGAGCGGGCTTCATCACCGGCCTCGACCTCGTCCTCTCCACGTTCCGCTCCTGGTCGCAGCTCGCGTTCGGCACCGTGGTCATCGGCATCATGATGCTCGAGCCCGCCGGCCTGTACGGACGCTGGCAGAAGATCAAGCAGTTCTGGAAGTCGTGGCCGTTGTGAACGGCTTCGACAACCTCGTGCAAGCCATCGTGAGCGGCGCCAGCGTCGGCAGCGTCTACGCCCTCGTCGCCCTCGGCCTCGTCCTCCTGTACCGCACGACGCGCATCCTCAACTTCGCGCACGGCGACCTCGGGGTGG
>JBDZVI010000053.1:0-22542 GCA_040255585.1 Deinococcaceae bacterium | reverse complement strand
GAGCATCAGCAGCGTGGGCAGGTGCGGGCGCCAGGCGAGCGCGGCGCCGGTCGAGGCGGTCGAGGCGGTCGGGCCGGTCGAGGCGGCAGGCTCGCCAGAGCCAGCGGGACCGGCAGAGCCGGCGGGCCCGCCAGAGCCAGCGGCTCCGCTCGAGCCAGCGCCTGGAACGCGCTCCGCCATCAGCGACGCTCCCACGGCGCAGTGAAGCGCTGGAGCAGCCCTACCAGGGCCACGAGGCCGATACCGAGCACGGCCGAGATGAGCAGCAGTATCCAGACGTCCGAGACGTTGCCGGCCTGCACCTGACCGACGATGGCGTAACCGAGGCCCAAGCGGTTGTTCGACTCGGTCTCGGCGACCAGCGCGCCGACGAGCGCCGCGGCCGCCCCGAGCTTGAGGCTCACGAACAGATAGGGCACGGCGGCTGGGAAACGCACCTTCCAGAAGACCTGGAACGGTGAGGCCGCGTAGCTCTTCATGAGGTCGAGCGACAGCGGGTCGACGGAGCGCAGGCCTGTCACGGTGCCGACGGTCACGGGGAAGAACGCTATGTAGGCCCCGATGAGCGCGGCAGGGACCAGGCTCGTCTGGACGGTCACGCCGGCGTTGCCGAGGAGGAGCAGGAGTACCGGGACGAGCGCGATGATCGGGATCGTCTGCGAGGCGATGACCCAGGGCAGTAGCGCGCTCTCCAGTGGCCGGATGGCTACGAACACGATCGCTAGGAGCACGCCGAGCAGCCCGCCTAACGCAAGGGCCGTGAGGGTGCCGCCCGCCGTGTACATCGTGGCTCGCACGACGTTGCGCGTATCCGACAGCGGGTAGTTCGTCAGGAAGCTCGGGATGCGCTTCGCGATCCAGTGCGGGAACGGCATGGGGTGTTGCGGCATGGAAAGGAAGCATTCGAGCTCGGTGCTCCCACAGGCCGGGTGGTCGTAGTAGGTGTAGGTGGCCGCCCACACGCGCGTGCCGGGCGCGGGGGCCTTGGCAAGCGTGATGGCGCCGGTCGCCGGATCGTTCACGACGTAGTCGGGGTACTGCCTGAGGGCCGAGTTCCTGGCCGGAGCGACGGTGAACGTCACGACCGGTCCGGTCCTGCTGAAATCGCGCCCCTCCACGGCCTCGGTCCCGTTGACGGTGACCACCCCGCGGTCGCTCGTGAACGTGAAGGCTTCGCGCTCGCCGTCGACCCGTTCCGCCGGCCGCTCGGCGGCTGGCGAGAGCTCGACGTCCTCGAGCATGATGCGCCTGCCGGCGTCAGACTCGACCAGCGGCGCGTGCTGCAGGTGGAAAGTGCGGTTGACGCCGTCCACCTCGCCGACCAGGCGCTCTACGATGGCCAGGGTGGCCGTCGCGGCGCGCGGCGCCTCGGCGCTGGCCTCGGCCAACGCGATGGTGCCAGCCGCGGCGTCGAGCACGGCGTAGTCACCGCTGATGCGGCGCACGGACGCGTTGAAGGGCGCGGGCGAGCGCAGCTCGATCCGTCTGCCGTCGGCCTCGAACCCCTCGCCTTCGAGGAGCAGTTGGCCGTTCACGAGGACCGGGCCGGCGACCGCCTCGGAGAACGTGAAGGTCGTCAGCAGGCCGTCAGGCCGCTCCACCGAGACGTCGGCGCCAGCCTCGAGGAGGCGGCCGCCCAGGTAGAGGGCCTCCCACCTTCCGGCGGGCAGGGCGAACACGTGGCCGGCGCCAGGGGCGGCGACGTCCGCGCCGCCGCCAGGATCACCGTTGGCGCCTGCGACGCCGGCGGCGTCCAGGGGGCCGGCGAGCGCCTCGCCCCACTGGATGAGCGGTCCGGCCACGGGGCCGGTCAGGCGCGCCGTGCCGTCGAGCAGTTCGTAGGTGGCATCGACCGGTCGGTCGCCGTAGACGAGCACGGAGCGTGTCGTCGTGAGGCCTTCTGCACTGCCGAAGCGCAACTCTGCACCCGCCGGCGCGCCGGCGGACGGGTCGGTCGGCGCCTCGGCAAGCGACCTGGGCGCCGTGGTCGAGCGCACCCAGTTGGCCACGTTGTCCATGCGCGTACGCGCCAGGGGGAGACCGAGGAGCAGAGCAACAGGGTACATGAGCGCCACGACCACGGCGAGCACTACCACGATGGGCACCCAGCCGGAGAGCGCTCGGCGCCAGGCGGGCGTCCTCGTCTCGTCCGCCACGGCACGCGCCACTTCAGTAACCGACCTTGGCCAGGCTCTTGTCGGACTGGCCTGCGCCGGCGGTGTAGCCGCCCTCGCCCTCCTTGCCGAGCCGCAACGCCTCGCGCACGCGCGTGGTCAGCTCGAAGAAGCGCTCCGATTCGCGCGTCTCGTGGTCGCGCGGGTAGGGCAGGTCGACCTCGATGACCTCCCTGATGCGTCCGGGCCGGGCCGTCATCACGACGATGTGCGACGAGAGGAACACGGCCTCGGCGATCGAGTGGGTGACGAACACGATCGTCTTCTTCGTCTGCCGCCACAGCCTCAGGAGCTCGAAGTTCATGGCCTCGCGCGTGATCTCGTCGAGCGCGCCGAAAGGCTCGTCCATGAGGAGGAGCTTCGGGTCGAAGGCGAGCGCCCTGGCTATCGAGACGCGTTGCTGCATGCCGCCCGAGAGTTGCCACGGATAGGAGCGGTGGAAGCCCTCGAGCCCGACGAGCTTGAGCATCTCCTCCGCCCGCGCCTTGCGTTCACCTTTCGGCCAGCCCATGATCTCGAGCGGGAGCATGACGTTGGTAAGGACGGTGCGCCAGTCGTATAGGGCGGGCGCCTGGAAGACGTAGCCGTACTCGCGCGCGGCGCGCGCCTCCTTGGGCGACTTGCCCGCCACGGTGATACGGCCGCTCGTGGGCTCGATGAGATCGGCGACCAGGCGCATCAGCGTGGTCTTGCCGCAGCCGGACGGGCCGATGAGGCTGACGAACTGGCCGTCGTGGATCTGCAGGCTGGCGTCTTGCAGCGCCACCGCCTCGACCTTGCCGACGCGGAAGAGCTTGCTGACGTCCTGGACGTCGATGATCACGGGGGCCTCTGGCACTTGGGGTCCTAGTTGGTCGGCGCGCGCCTGAGGAGCTTGCCGCGCCCGGGGTCGCCGACGAACTTGCCGTCCACGACCGCCACCTCGCCACGCACCGTCACCACGCTCGGGCGGCCGTCGATCTCGACGCCCTCGAACCCGGAGTAGTCGACGTTCATGGCCTGCGTGGTGGCGCTGATGCGGCCGCGGTAGTTGGGGTCGTAGACGACGAGGTCGGCGTCGGCGCCGACCGCTACCGTGCCCTTGCGCGGGTAGAGGCCGAAGAGCTGCGCTGCGCGCGTGCTGGCGGCGCTCACGAAGCGCTCGAGCGAGAGGTTGCCTCGGCTGACGCCGTACGTGTAGAGGAGGTTCACGCGGTCCTCGATGGTCGGGATGCCGTTGGGGATCTTCGTGAAGTCGCCCCTGCCCATCTCCTTCTGACCCTTGAAGTCGAAGGGGGCGTGGTCGGTGGCGACCGTGTCGATAAGACCGGCGGAGAGCGCGTCCCAGAGGGGCTTCTGGTTGCGCTTGTCGCGCAGCGGGGGCGACATGATGTACTTGGCGCCCTCGAAGTCGGGGCGCTCCGCGTACGTCTTGTCGAGGACGAGGTGGGGCACGACGCACTCGATGGCGAGCGACACGCCGCGTTCCTTGGCCGCGAGCGCGGCGGCGAGCGCCGGCGCGCAACTCAGGTGCACGACGTAACCGCGGGCGCCCGTGATCTCCAGGAACGTCGCGAAATGGTTGGTGCCGTCCGCCTCGACCCGCTCCGGCCGCGACGGCTCGTGCCACTCCGGCCCGACCTTGCCCGCCGCGAGGAGTTGCGCCTGGAGCTGCGCCACGAGCTCATCGTTCTCGCAGTGGGCCGTGACGATGACCCCGAGCTCCTTGGCCAGCGTGAGCGTGCGGAAGAGCTCCTCGTCGTTGATGCCGAAGAAACCCTTGTACGAGAGGAAGACCTTGAAGGACGTCATGCCGTCCGCGACGATCTCGCGGAGCTGGGCCTCCGCCTCGGCGTCGTACTTCGACACGCCGATGTGGAACGTGTAGTCGCAGGCGCTGTTGCCCTCGGCCAGGGCGTTCCAGTGGCGGTAGCCGGTCATGAGATCCTCTTGCCTGCTCGGCGCGAGCATCTCGATATAGGTCGTGGTGCCGCCGACGAGCGCGGCGCGGCTGCCGGTGCCGTGCGTGTCCTTCGTGAGCGTGCCCATGAACGGCAAGTGGATGTGCACGTGCGGGTCGATGAAGCCCGGGAAGACGTACTTGCCCGTGGCGTCGATGACCCGCGTGCCGGCCGGGGCCTCGAGCCCCTTGCCGATGCGCGTGATGGTCTCGCCCTCGCAGTAGATGTCGGCGTGCATGCGTTCAGCCGCCGTGACGATCTCGCCGTTCTTGATGAGCAGGCTCACGTTCGTCCTTTCACGTCGTAACTCGCGGGGCGCCGACCAGCGCGTGCGCGCCGGCGCCCGCTAGGCGCGTCAGTGGATCTCTATGCCCACTTCCTTGCGGAACGCGACCATGGCGTCCCAGTCCGTAGTCACTTCCGGTCGCGTCCTGACGAGCTCGTTCCAGGTGAAGCTGTCGCGCTCGCGCGGTCGCTCCTGCATGGTGATGCAGTCGTCGACGGGGCATACGAGGCTGCAGAGGTCGCAGCCGACGCAGTCCTCCTCGCGCACCTTCGGCTGGAGCAGCCCGGCGGCGCCGAGGTGGATCTCAGGGTCGACCCGCACGCCGTCCTTCGTCAGGTCGATGCACTGGTGCGCGCCCTCGTCGCAGGCGACGTAGCAGAGGTTGCACTTGATGCACTTCTCCTCATCGATTACTGCGACGGTCTTGAACGAGAGGTCGAAGTCGCCGAAGTGGCCGATGCGGTGCACGGACTTCCCGACGAACTCGGAGATCGAGCTCGCGCCCTTCTCGTCCAGCCAGTTGGAGAGGCCGTCGCACAGTTCGTGGATGATGCGGAAGCCGTAATGCATGACCGCCGTGCAGACCTGCATGCTGGTCGAGCCGAGGACCAGGAACTCCGCCGCGTCGCGCCAGGTCTCGATGCCGCCCATGCCGGAGATCGGGATGCCGGACGCCGCGACTTTCGGGTCGGACGCGACCTGGGAGAGCATGTGCAGCGCGATGGGCCGCGCGGCCGGGCCGGCGTAGCCGCCGTGGCTGCCCTTGCCGCCGACGTTGGGGAAGATCTCCAGGTTGTCGAGGTCGACGCCCGCGATCGAGTTGATGGTGTTGATGAGCGAGATGCCGTCCGCGCCGGCGTTAACGGCCGCGTGCGCCGGCGGGATGATGTTCGTGACGTTCGGCGTCAGCTTCACGATGACGGGGATGCTGGAGGCGGCCGTGACCCAGCCCGTGATCATCTCGCAGTACTCGGGCACCTGCCCGACGGCGGCGCCCATGCCGCGCTCGCTCATGCCGTGCGGGCAGCCGTAGTTGAGCTCGATGGCGTCGGCGCCCGTGTCCTCGATCTGCTGCACGACCTTGCGCCATGCCGCCTCGTTCGACGAGACCATCGCGGACACGACCACCGCTCTGTCCGGCCAGAGCTTCTTGACCTCGCGGATCTCCCTGAGGTTCACCTCTATCGGACGGTCGGAGATGAGCTCGACGTTGTTGATGGCGATCAGGCGGCGGTGGCCGTACTCGAAGGCGCCGTAGCGGTTGCACACGTTCAGCACGGGGTCGCCGATCGTCTTCCACACCGCGCCGCCCCAGCCGTACTCGAAGGCCTTGTTGATCTGGTAGGCGGAGTTCGTCGGCGGCGCGGACGCGAGCCAGAACGGGTTCGGGCTCACGACGCCGGCGAAGTTGGTGGTCAGGTCAGCCATGGATCCTCCCGAACTCGTTGACCGTGGCGTGCAGGAAGCGACCGCGCGTGTCGCTCCGTGCCGGGGCCGGCTCCGCCACGCCGAGCTGCCTGGCGATGGCGCGCGCCGCGATCTTGCCGTCCTCCGAAGCCGTGACCGTGAGGGCCTGGCCCGTGGCGCGCACGCAGTCGCCGGCGCCGAAGACCTTGGGGTTGCTGGTGCGCAGCTCGTCGTCCGTTCGCACGTAGCCACCGGCATGCTCGACACCGACCGCGTCGTACAAGGCGATGAGCTTCTCCTGGCCGATAGCCTTGATGACCTGGTCGGCGGGGATCACGAACTCGCTACCCTCGATAGGCTCGGGCCGGCGCCTGCCGCTCGCGTCCGGCGCGCCGAGGCGCATGCGCACGCAGCGCACGCCCGTGACCCTGCCGCCCTCGCCAAGGATCTCGACCGGCTGGGTGAGGAGGCGGATGTCGACCCCTTCCGCCCTGACGAACGCCACCTCGTGGTCGTACGCGCTCATCTCCTCGCGGCCGCGACGGTAGAGCATGGTCACGCGCTCCGCGCCGAGGCGCTTGGCGACGGTAGCGGCGTCGATGGCCGTGTTGCCCGCGCCGACGACGATCACCTCGTTGCCGACCCGGATGTTCGCGAGGGCCGCCTTGTCGTCCTTGTCGGCCAGCTTGGTGGCCGCGATCATGGGCAACGCCTCGATGACGCCCGCCAGCTCCTCGCCCGGGACGCCGAGCGGCGGCACGCGGCCGGTGCCGGCGGCGAGCACTACGGCGTCGTAGTCGCGGAGGAGGTCCTCCGGCATGACGTCGCGCCCGACCTCCACGCCCGTGCGGACCTGGACGCCGAGCTTCTCGATGAACTGGACTTCCTCGAGCGCCACGTTGGTCGGCTCGCGGAACACGACGATGCCGTAGGTCGAGAGGCCGCCCGCCAGCTCCTTCTTCTCGAAGACGGTGGCCCTGATGCCGCGCTTGGCGAGCTCGCCGGCCGTGCTGAGGCCCGCCGGGCCCGCGCCGATGATCGCCACGCGCTTGCCCGTGTCGGGGACGAGCTCGAACGGCTGGATGTCGTTGTCGAAGATGTGGTCGGTCGCGTAGCGCTGGAGGCGTCCGATCGCGATGGGTCTATGCTCGCTGCCGAGCACGCAAGCGCCGACGCAGAGCTCCTCGACGGGGCAGACGCGGCCGCAGGTATGGCCCATCATGTTCGATTCGAGGATGGTCGTGCCGGCGCCCGTCAGGTTGTCGTTGGCGATCTGCCTGATGAACGTCGGGATGTCGATGCTGGTCGGGCAGGCCTTGATGCACGGCGCGTCGAAGCAGTAGAGGCAGCGCTCGGCTTCGACGGTGGCCTCGTTCTTCGTATAGCGCGGATGGATCTCCGAGAACGAGTCCTGCAACTGGTCGAGTGACAGCTTGTGATGCTCCATGCTCCTCCAGTAGGTCCACGAGAACACTCCTCGCGGTCTAGACGTGCGGGGCCATCTTCGGACTCGGAACCGGTTCGGCCAGGTCGCGACCTGGCCGAACCGCCTGGTAGGTCAGCTCAGAACGTGCGGCTCCAGTGCTCCGGCCAGCGCTCCACCACGACCTTGGTCTGCGTGAAGAACTCGATGCCGTGCGCGCCCTGCGCGTGCAGGTCGCCGAAGAAGCTCTCGCTCCACCCGCTGAAGGGGAAGAACGCCATGGGGGCCGCTACGCCCAGGTTGATGCCGATGTTCCCGGCGACGGCCTGGTGACGGAACTGGCGGGCGGCGCTGCCGGAACTCGTGAAGAGCGACGCCTGGTTGCCGTAGGCGCGGTCGTTGACCATCTGGATGGCCTCGTCGAGGGAGTTGGCGTGCATCATCGAGAGCACCGGGCCGAACACCTCGGTCTTGGCGATCTCGGAGCCCGGCGTGACGTCGTCGAGCAACGTGGCGTGCACGAAGTAGCCGTCCGCGAAGCCGTCCACGACCGCGTCGGCGCCGCCGGTGAGCACGCGGGCGCCCTGGCTGACGCCCTTGTCGATGAGGCCGGCGATGCGGTTCTTCGACTCGGCGGAGATGACGGGGCCCATCTTGGCGGACTGGTCGAGGCCGTAGCCGACCTTCTTCGACTCGGCGGCCGCGACCATGCGCTCCGTGAACTCCTGCCGAGCGTCGCCCACCGTGATGGCGACAGACGTAGCGAGGCAGCGCTGACCGGCGCAACCGAAGGCGGAGTCGGCCATGATGCGGGTGGTCATCTCCATGTCGGCGTCCGGCAGGACGACGGCCGGGTTCTTGGCGCCGCCCTGGCACTGGGCGCGCTTGCCGTTCTGCGTGGCGCGCGCGTAGATGTACTTCGCGACGGCCGTCGAGCCCACGAAGGAGACTGCCTTCACGTCCGGATGGTCGAGGATGGCGTCGACCGTCTCCTTGCCGCCGTTGACGAGCCCGACGACCCCGGCAGGGAAGCCGGCCTCCTCGAGCAAGCGGAACAGGAGCTGAGTCGTCATTGGCACCTTCTCGCTCGGCTTGAGCAGGAAGGAGTTGCCGGTGGCCACGGCGTACGGCAGGAACCACAGGGGGATCATGCCGGGGAAGTTGAAGGGCGTGATGGCGGCCACGACCCCGAGCGGCTGGCGGATCATGTGCTCGTCGATGCCGTGGGCGATGTCCTCGTTGTTGCTGCCCTGCATCATGTAGGGAGCGCCGCACGCCACCTCCACGTTCTCGACGCCGCGCGCCATCTCGGCCACGCTCTCGCCGTACGTCTTGCCCGCCTCGTTCGTGATGGTGCGGCCGAGTTCATCAAGGTTGGCGAGGAGCAGGTCGCGGAGCTTGAAGAGCGGCTTGATGCGGTCGACGACGGGCGTCTCGCGCCATTCGCGGAAGCCGGCCACGCCGGCCCTGACCGCCTCGTCGACCTCGGACTTGGCGCTCAACGGAACGCGGGCGATGGTGGCGGCCGTGGCGGGGTTGCGCACATCCTGGTGCGTGCCGGACCGGGAAGGCTGCCACTTCCCGCCAACGTAGTTGAGAAGCACTTGAGCTGTTTCTATCATCGTCGATCCACCGTCCCTACGAGATATAGAGGTCCGCGGGTCGCAAGGCCCGCAACCGGTTCGTGATGGCGCATTGTACGCCTCAATGACGACCGTGACCAGGCGACCGTCTCCGATTGAGCGCTGCCACACGCACTTCGTGAGAACGGGGTACGGGTTCGTCCGAACACGGGCCCCCGGCGCGGACGGGCGCCGCTAGACTGATGACATGGAAAAGACGACCGCAGGCGAGGCCTTCGCCACGCGTGCCGTGCGCGCCGGCCACGGTCACGACGAGGCGACCATGGCGCACACGACGCCGATCTATCAGACGAGCACTTTCTTGCTCGGGAGCACCGAGCGCGGCGCCGCCATCTTCTCGGGCGAGGTGGCAGGCAACGCTTACTCGAGGGTTGGCAACCCCACCGTCGCCGCCGTCGAGGCGAAGGCGGCCGCGCTGGAGGGAGGTGAGGCGTCCGTGGCCTTCGCCTCCGGCATGGGAGCCATCTCCGCCGTCCTGATGAGCCTCCTACGTGCCGGCGACGAGGTCGTGATCCTCGGACCCCTGTACGGCGGCACCCGCAGCCTGCTGGTAGAGCTGCTGACCCGGTTCGGAGTGACGACGCGGGCGGTGACCGACGCGGAGCTGGAGGCGGCGGTCGGACCGGCCACGCGCCTGCTCTACGTGGAGACGCCGACGAACCCCAACCTGCGCGTGCACGACCTGGACCTGATCGGCCGCGTGGCGCGGGAGAAGGGCCTGATCAGCGTCGCGGACAACACGTTCGCCACGCCCTACCTGACGCGCCCCCTCGAACACGGCATAGACATCGTGGTGCACTCCGCGACCAAGTACCTGGGCGGTCACGGCGACCTGTTGGGCGGACTGGTGGTGGGGAGCAGCGAGCACATGTTCGAGGTCCGGGCCATGGGCCTCAGGCAGTTGGGCGCGACCCTGGACCCGCACGCCGCCTACATGCTGCTGAGGGGGATGCGCACGCTGCACTTGCGCATGGAGGCGCACTGCCGCAACGCGCGCGCCGTGGCCGAGGCCCTGCGCGGCCGCCCCGGCGTCCTCGCCGTCCACTACCCCGGTTTCGCGGACCACCCCGGCTTCGACGTCGCGGCGCGGCAGATGAGCGACTTCGGCGGCATGGTGTCGGTAGAGCTCGAGGGCGGGAGGCCGGTCGCCGCGAAGTTCCTCGACTCGCTGAGGCTGTTCGACAACGCGGTGTCGCTGGGCGACGTGGCCTCGCTCGCCTGCCACCCGGCCTCGACGACCCACGGGCACCTGCCGAAGGAGATGCTGGAGGCGGAAGGCGTCACGGAGGGCCTGGTGCGGTTGTCGGTCGGAGTGGAGGCGGCCGACGACCTCGTGGCCGACGTCCTCGAAGCGCTGGCAGCCGCCACGCGCTTGGCGGTCGGCGCCTAGATCAGCAGCTCTTCCCGCTCGTCGTGCCCCGCCTGATCGCGCGCCGCCTGTACGCGCGCCCTCTCGAGCTGTTCACGCAGGCTGCGCTCGACGGCATCGTTCTCTTCGATGCGCGCCCAATGGCATGCTCGCTCGAGCGCCGGGACGGCTTCCCCTGGCCGGCCGAGGCGCAGGAGGATGCTCGCCGCATCCGTGGCGCCAACGCGCGCGCCGTGGGCGAAGCCGAGCCGCTCGGCCAGCGCCTGCGCCTCCCTTACCCAAGCAAGGGCCTCCCCGTGCTGACGCAGTCCGTGCTCGCTCGCCAGCCTCCCCATGCCAGTGAGCGCCAACGCCAACCCGCTCTCGTGGCCCACCTCGCGGTAGCGCCCGGCCGCTAGTTCGAGGGCGTGGAAGGCGTCCGCGAAACGCTCTGTTCCAGCCAGCAAGAAGGCGACGTTGCCGCGCGACTGCGCCTCGCCGAACCTGTCGTCCATGGCGGCGCGCAGTTCCGCGGCAGCCTGCAAGTGGACAAGGGCGTCGTCGACGCGGTCCTCGTAGCTCGCCACGATGCCGGCGGTGTTCAGCGCCATCGCCAGCGTGCGCGTGCGGCCGACCGGCTCCAGGAGTGCGATGGCCTCGGCGACCTTGTCCCTCGCCTTCGCCAGCTCGTCTTGGCGCATCAGGTAGAGGCCCGCTGACTCGAGCGCCCAACCGAGGAGCTCGGCGTCGCCGCAGGCCGCGAGCGCGGGCGTAACGCGCTGGAACAGTTCGGCGCCCTGCCGGTAGTAACCCCGCACGTCGAAGTAGCCGCGCAGGAGTTCAGCCAGCGGCCACGCGGCTTTCGGCTCCGAGCGCGAGGCCAGCCACGCGAACGACCACTCCAGGTTCGCCCTCTCGACGTCCACCTGTTTGAAGCCTCGGGCGGTGCGCTCGGCGCTCGGGAGCCCGTTGAGGCGCCGCGCGACCTCGGAGTAGGCGCGCGCCACCGCGTCGCGGGCCGCCCCCTCGTCATCGAGGCCGGCTCTGAACCGGTCGGCGACCACCGCGTGGACCGTGTAACGTTCGCCCTCACGGCGCACGAGCGAACGCTCCAGCAAGGCGAGCAGGAAGAAGGAGGAGGCGCCGGAGCCCGCCCGCCCGTCCTCCGCCGTGAAACCGCCAGGGATGAGGGCGAGGGTCCCGAGGGCCTGCTGCTCGGCGTGGCTCATGAGCCCCCGGGTGGCGTCGATGAACCGCTCGGTGAGCGGCTGCGGCTTCCCATCCGGGGTGTTCGCCAGGAAGCCCGGGTGCCGCTCCAGGCGCTCCAACAGCTCCGCCGGAGCCAGCAAGCGCGTCCAGGCCGCCGCCAACTCTATGGCGAGCGGGTGGCGTCCTACGGCGGCGACCAACTCGGCGAGCTGGTCGTCCGTCGGCGTATCGGCGCCGACGCGCCGCATACCCTGCCTGAAGAGTTCCAGCGCCGCCTCCTCGGCGAGTTCCGGCACCTCGATGACCCGCTCGCCGACGATGTGCAGCGGTCTGCGCGCGGTAACGAGGAGCCGCAGCCCGGGCGAGCGTTCCACGAGGCGCGCGAGCACGCCCGCCTCGTCGGCCAAGGCGTCGGCGTTGTCGAGCACGAGCCTCACGCGCGCGCCCGCTAGCCGCTCGGCCAGCTCCTCGGCATCGTCGACGCGGCGTAGCTCGAGCGTCTCGGCGATGGCCGCTGGCAGCCGGGCGGCCGAATCGACCGCCCGCAAGTCCACCCAGTGAGTGCCGCCCGGCGCGTCCGGTGCCCGGCCCGTCGCGAGGTCGAGCGCGAGTTGGGCTGCCAGCCTGGTCTTGCCGGAGCCACCGTTGCCGACCAGCGTCACCAGCGGCTGCTCGCGGACCAAGGGCGTGGTGGCGGCGAGCCAGCGCGCGCGTCCGACGAGCGGCGCCTCCCAACGCGGCAGCTTCACCCGAGCCGGCTCATGAGACCCGCCAGCCTCGGGAGCTTGCAGCCACGCGCCGAGCCGCTCGCGCAGCCCGTCGAGGTCGGCGTTCCACCCCGTGTCGTTCCGACGCAGCACGCCCGCGCCGAGGAGGTCGAGCACGAGCGGCGCTATGCGACCCGGCAGGCCGCCGCCCGCGCGAGCCAGCGCGGCGGCCACCGGCTCGGCGATCCGCCCACCTAGCGCGGCGCCGAGCCAGGCCGCGATGTCCGCCTCCGGCAAAGGCCCGAGCTCGATGCGTCGGTCGGCGCCGAACGCGGCGGACTCGTCGTCCTGCACGACCTCGACGAGCCGGGTTCCGCCCCGGCGCAAGCTCTCCGCCACCAGCCCGACGCTCGCCGGGTCGAACCAGCGCGCGCCGCTCACAACGAGCAGGAGCCCATGGGCTTCGGCATCGTTGCGGAGGCGTTCCCGGATATCGTCCTCCACGGCCTCGCTCGGCCGGGCGGCACTCGGCCGAGCACCGCTCGACTGAGCACCGCTCGACTGAGCACCGCTCTGCTGAGCGGCGCCGGCGTAGGCGCTCGCCAGGGCCCTGAGGTGGACGTTGGCTCCCGCCGGGTCGCCCAGCAGGCGCCTCACGACGAGCCCGGCATGGCGAGCTCGCACCTCGGCTTCGTCGAGGAAGCGGGTCACGCCGGCTCCCCCATGCGCGTCAACGCGCAGCACACGCTCCGCGCCGTCCGCTCCGGCCAGGAACGCGTCGAAGGCGGTCAGTTGCGCATCGCGGCCGAGGATGCGGACCTCGGCGAGCTCTAACCCGGCATCAGAGCGCTGCGAATCATCCGTCACGACCCGGTTGCGGCCCGCGCGCTTGGCGCCGCGAAGACGCTCGTCTGCGCGCTCGAAGAGACCCGCAGGGCCACCGGGCTCGTCGCTGGCGGCCATGCCGACGCTGATGCTGATGGTCACCCAGGCCGAACCCGCGACCGGGTCGCCCGTGACCTGATCGTGGACCCGGCGCAGGACAGACTCGGCCTCCGAGCGGTTGGTGTTCGGCAGGAGCACGACGAACTCGTCGCCGCCGTAACGGAACAGGAGGTCGCCCCCGCGCAGGATCCGGAGGGTCCGCTCCGCCACCGCGCGAAGCGCGGCGTCGCCGGTCGCGTGACCGTAGACGTCGTTGAGCACCTTGAGGTGATCGAGGTCGAGGACCGCGAGCGCATGCTGCGCGGCCGTGGCGGCGTGTTCGGCGGCGAGACGTTCGAGGGCGCCGGCCAGGTGGGCACGAGCCAGGGCGCCGGTGAGGTCGTCGCGCTGGTACTCCGACGTCATGCCCTCCAGTGTAGGCAGCCGGCTCTTACGCCTCCGTCACAAACCGACGCAGGCGCAGGCGGCGGTACGAGACGCTGACCCACCGCGACCCACCGCGACCTACCGCCACGGGTAAGCCCGCACCGTCGCTTCGGCACGGGCTTACCCGTATTGCGGACTGTGGCCTATGCGCGCTCGCGCCTAGGCCACAGTGATCCGGTTCAGGCGCTGCGCTCGACGGTGATGGTCAGGTTCGCGACCATCGCGGCGATGGCGCCGACCGCCGCCCACACCGGCAGCAGCACGGTGCCGATGACGCCGATGGTCAGGGGGATCTCGATGAGGACCTTGCCGTCGTCGTTCTTGATGGCTATGCGCCTGACGTTGCCCTCGCGCACGAGCTCCTTGACCTTGGCCACCACGGCCTCGCCCGACAGGCGGAACTCCTCCGTGAAGGTACGGCCATGCCGGTCGGCGGGGGTAGCGGCGCCCTGGGCGGCAGCGCCCTGGGCAGCAGCGTTCTGGGCGGCGTTGGCCGCGTCCGAGGCCGCGTTCGCGGCGGTGTTATCGGCAGCGGCGGCGGTCTGCCTCGCCCCGTCGTCTAGGACCTTGGCCGGATCGGGCAGCGGCGCACCCGAGTCGTTCGGCCGGTCGTGCGTGTCATCCGTGTAAGTCATGGTTCGCCTCCTTGCCACGAGGTTAGGGCGGGGAGGGTCGAGCGCGCATCCTACGTTCGGATGAGGCGGACGTAGCCGTTGGGAGTGACCTCAGGCCCCGGCTACCGGCACCAGCGTTATCAGCACCGCGGCTGGCGCGGCCGACGCGTTGCGCGGGCTCACCATGCGCTCGCCGGAGAAGAAGACCAGCTCGTGGGCCGGTAGCGGCTGCTCCTCCCCATCCAGCCACACCGTGGCCTCGCCGACCAGGCCCTGGATGGTGACGTGGCAGCCGGGGTGGTTGTGGACGGGCATGGCCTGGCCGGGGGCCAGCGTGAGGTGGAGCATGGTGAGGCCGGGCTCCTTGACGAGCAGTTGCCTCTTGGGTGCGGACTCGTCCGGCTCGAAACAGGCTGCGAGGTCGAAGCGTTTAGTGGTCACGTCGTCCAGGATGGCATCCGGGCACGTTCAGCGGCTTGGACCCATGTACCCATGGGCGCAGGGGCGCGGCGTTGGACCATGGGGACCCGGGGCCGGCCGGAGGAGGGGCCCGCCGAGGCGCCCCGACCAACAGGCCGTTCACCGGAAGTCGGTCATTAAGCGTTCTCTAATGGGCGCGGCTCTACGCTACGCACCATGATCCAGACCCCCACAAGGCCGCCTGCCCTCCGCGGCATGGCACGGACGCTAGCGCCGCTGCTCATCGCTCTCGTCGCGCTCCTCACGCTGACCGCCTGCGGAGGGGGAAGCAAGACGCCGCCTCCCAAGGACGACGAGCCGAAAGAGATAAGCGGTCGGGTCGTCCTGCCAGCGGGGGCCACCGCCAAGCCCGAAACTCTGAAAGCCGTCACGGGTCTAGGCTCCTTCGCGGTAGCTGCCGACGGCACCTTCACAGCGCAGGTCATCGGCGATGGACCGACCGAGATAGACGTCCTCGACGCAACGGGCGCGCTCGTGCTCTCCGCGGTGGCCGGCGGAGCGCCGACCACGACCACACTGGATGTCGGCAGCCGCTCGAGCGCGGAGGTGCTCCTGTACTACACGCTAGGCGGCTTCCTGCTCCCCGCGGACGCCCAGCCCAAGGTATGGGAGCTCATCCAGAAGGAAGCGGCCGTCGATGACCTCGCGGACGCGCTCTCGGCGTCCTTCGCCGCGGGCGGGCTGCCACTGAGCGACGAAGACGCGGCCCTCGCCGAGGAACTCGACCTCGCCTGGCAGAGCGTGTTCGGCCCGCGGCCGATGGGGCTGACCGGCAGCGGCCTCAAGGACCTGATGACCGCCGCGCTCGCGCCGGCCGGTCTGCTCGAACCGCAGGCGGGCGGGTCGAGCAACATCGTGATCGAACCCGACGCCGGCACGGTGCAGTCCGGCGTCTCCGTCATCCACAACCCCGTCGGCAGCGGCGTGGCCGCGCAGAACAACTTCCGGCGCCCCGCCGCCCTCCTCGCCTACCAGGTCGGCTACCGGGACGACGGCGGCAACGACCAGGCCATCTCGCCGCCTGTGCTCACCGGCACGGTCGACGTGCCGTCGACCGGCTCGCTCGGCGTCATCCAGGCGCTGACGGACATCGTCAAGGGCGAAGCGCCGTGGTCGCCCGCGGTGAGTGGCGGTCTGCCCCTCACCCTTCACGACGGCCTGCGCACCTACTACCAGCTCGTGCTGCTCGGACCTTCGCTCGACGCCGTGACCCACCCGCCGCTCTACGACGACACCAGGTTCATGGACGAACGCGCCAGGTGGAACGAGATCCGCGGCGACAAAACGCTCGAGTTGTTCATGAACGACATCGCATTGCCGATCCTGGAGAACTTCGCTTTCGGCGGCATCGGCCACGTCGACGCCAGCAAGCTCGGCAAGCTGCGGCAGCAGTTCAAGGCCGTCAACGACACCCACCTCGCCAGCCTCGGCATCTTCCTCAAGGCGGGGGGCAGCTACGCGGAGGCCGTCAAGTTCGTGCTCACCGAACTGGCGACCAACAACCGTTACCGGCTCGACTTCTTCGAGGTCATGGTCGACGCCATGCTCGAGAGCGAGAAGAGCAAGATGAGCTTCGAGGCGGTCGAGGCGCGCCTGAAGATCCGCGCCTCCGCCTCCGGCATCGTGGCGGCCGTCCAAATCGCGTTGAGCGCTGGTGACGTCGCGGCCATCATGACGGACCTCAATAGTGCGCTCCCCGCCGTCGGCTGGACCGCCACCGCCTCCCCGACCCTCTTCGCCCTGGATCCGGAGCACGCCTACTTCACGAAGTCCCAGCCGCAGGTCAAGCTGAGCGTCTCGACCCGCGGCCCCGTCACGGGCAACTTCATGTACCGCTGGACGACAACGGGCAGCTACGGCGAGCTAACGGACGGTCCGAAGAAGGGCACGACCATCGACACTGTCTACACCAGCGTCTGGTACACCGTGCGGGCGCCGCACACCATCAAGGACGACCAGAAGGACGGCGTTTCAGTGGCAGTGTACGAGGTCGAGCCCGGAGCCACCAGCATCCCGGCCGGCCAGGCGCCGATCGCGAGGATGGCGGCCGAGCTCAGCGGCTACGACCGCGAGATCGACGCGCGCCTTGAAGTACGCTACGGATCCACACCGCCAGGTTTCTTCTTGGAGGGCAAGACCGTCAGCTGCGCAACGATGTTCCTGCACGTTCCCAAGGAGAAGGGCGCTACGAAGTACAGCATCACTTTCGACGGGTTCGGGGGTGTCGGGAACCCCGACAACTCCAACACGTACCTCTTCTACAACTCCTCGTACACGTACGTGATCGACCTCAACGATTCGAGCACCACGATCTGGCCGTACCGTGGCGTGTGCGACTGGCGACATGACGACGACAACCAGTTCTACGGTAGTCCGGCCGGCTTCGTCGCTCGTGACGCGGGCGACGAGTACCTCGTCAGCGTCTACTCCAACCTGGGGTTCTTGGAAGGAGTACCGCCTGGAGCACTGGACCTTCCGGACAAAGTCGCCCTCTGGTACGACTGGGCCTCGCAGGGCACGGTGAAGGTCACGTACTCGAAGTGACGTGAAGCTCGAGCGTGGCGGTGGCGCCTCTCGACTACGGCGCCACCGCCACGCTCGCTCGGCACTCTCCGTAGCGGTCACCGACGGACGTCGCGGCCAGCGGGCGACGGTCGCAAGCAGCGCCCGCCGCGCCGGACGCCTATTAAGCGATCTCTAATAGGGCCGCCACTAGGCTGCCCGGCATGAGCCGAACTCGTAACATCTCGTCTTCCGCATCCGGCTTGGCACGTATCGTCGGGCCCCTGCTACTCGTGTTCATGGTGCTCACCGCCTGCGGCGGCGGCAAGGTGACCCCTCCCAAGGGCGACGGTCCCAGGGAGGCCAGTGGCAAGGTCGCGCTGCCCGCCGGGGCCGGCGTCTCGCTCGCCTCGCTCAAGGCCGTCACGAGCCTCGGCTCCTACCCCGTGGGTGCGGACGGCAGCTTCAAGGCGCAGGTGTACGGGGACGGCCCCGTCGAGATAGCCGTCCAGGACGGCGCTGGCGCGCTGGTCCTCTCCGCGGTGTCGACCAACGAACCGGCCGGCGCCGCCCTGCAGGTGGACGGCCGGTCCAGCGCCGCCGTGCTCCTGTACTACGCGCTCGGCGGCTTCACGTTGCCGGCCGACGCGCAGGGCAAGCTCTGGGACCTCATCCGAAGCGACGCGGCCATCGCGGACATCGAGGCCGCGCTGCTGGCGGCGTTCGCGGCCGGCGGACTGCCCATGGCCGAGCATGACGAGACGGTGGACGACGCCCTCGAACAGGCCTGGCGCACCGTCATGGGCGTGCACGAGATGGCGCTGGGTCAGAACGGTGCCGCAACAGGCGCCGGCGTAACCGTTGAACCGTTCAGGACGCGCGTCACCGTGGAACCGTCAGGCGTGCTCGCCGCGCAGGGCGCCGGCGCCGACAACATCGTCATAGAACCCGGCGCCGGCACCGTGCAGTCCGGGGTATCCGTGATCCACAACCCGGTCGGCTCAGGCGTGGCCGCGCAGAACACCTTCCGCAGGCCCGCGGCGCTGCTCGCCTACCAGGTCGGCTACCAGGACGAGGGCGGCACCGACCAGACCCTCACGCCGCCCGTGCTCGCGGGAACGGTCGACGTGCCATCGACCCAAGCGCTCGGCGTGTTCCAAGCGCTCACCGACATCGTCATGGGCGAGTCGCCGTGGTCACCCGTCGTCAGCGAGGGCCTCCCTCTGCCCCTGTACGAGGGCAGGCGCACGTACTACGAGCTCGTGCTGCTCGGACCGGCGCTCGACGTTGTCACCCCTCCGCCCCTGTACAGCGACCCCCGGTTCCCCAGCCAGCGCAGCCACTGGAACGACGTCATCGGCGGCAAGGCGCTCGAGCTGTTCATGAACGACATCGCGCTGCCCGTGCTCGAGTCGTTCGCGTTCGGCAGCGTCGGCCACTTCGAGGCCGGCAAGCTCGCCAAGCTGCGCGAGGACTTCAAGGTCGTCAACGACAAGCACCTGGCCAACCTCGGCATCTTCCTGAAGGAGGGTGGCGGCTACGCCGAGGGCGTCAAGTTCATCCTCGACGAGCTCGTCACGAACGAGCGCTACCGGCTCGACTTCTTCGAGGTCATGGTCGAGGCCATGCCGGAGAGCGAGCGGAACAAGGTGAGCTTCGAGGCGGTCGAGGCGCGCCTGAAGACCAAGGCAGCGGCCGCCGCCGTGGCCGCGGGCGTGCAGATCGCGCTCAGCGCTGGCGACATCGGCGCCATCCTCAAGGACCTGAACGACGCGCTTCCGGCCCACGGCTGGACCGCCACCGCCGCGCCCACCCTGTTCGTGATGTCGCCGGAGTTCGCCTACTTCACGAAGGGCGACCCGCAGGTCGAGTTCCAGGTAAGCACCCGCGGGCCCGTCTCGGGCACCTTTCTCTACCGCTGGTCCACGACCGGCCGCTACGGCGACCTCACCGACGGCCCGAAGAAGGGCACGACCATCGACACGACCTACGCCAGCGTCTGGTACACGCACCGCACCCCCCTCAACATCTCGGACGACCAGACGGACGGCGTGTGGGTGGAGGTGTACGAGGTGGAGCCGGGCGTCACGACGATCCCGGTCGGTCAGGCGCCGACGGCGCGCATGGCGGCAGAGCTCAAAGGCTTCAACCGAGAGATCGACTCGCGCATCGAGGTGCAGTACGGGTTCACGCCGGCCGGGTACTACAACGAGGGGAGGTCCGTCGAGTGCGCCACCATGTACGTGCGCATCCCGAAGCAGGCCGGCGTCAAGAAGTACACGCTCCACTTCGAGGGCTGGGGCGGCATCAACCACCCGAACAACTACAACGTCTACCTCCGGGCCAACTACTCGTACAACTGGTACATCGACCCGAGCAACGCCGACGGTTGGACGTGGCCGTTCACCGCGGTCTGCAACTGGTTCCGCCCGTCGGACGGCCAGCCGTTCGGGCCGCCGGTCAGTTTCCAGAACTACGACGACGGCAACGACTACCTGATCGCCGTGTACACCTATGTCGGCTTCGTAGGCGAGGTGCCGGAGGGCGCTCTAATGCAAGCGGATCACGTCAGGCTCTGGTACGACTGGGCCTCGAAGGGCACGTTGACGGCGACGGTCACCAGGTGAGGTGACCCGCGAGCATGGCGGCGGCACCGCGCGTTGGTGGCGGTACCGCTAGACTGGCGCCACCGCCATGCTCTCCCAACGCCCGAAGATCGGCCCACTGCTTCGCCAGCGACCGCGGCTCCTCGAGCGGTTGCCGGACAGCCCCGGTTGGGTCGTGTGGTTGGAGGCGCCCTTCGGCTACGGCAAGAGCGTCCTGTCGGCCCAGTGGGCCGAGGAGCTCGAGGCCGGCGGCTGGCGGGTGCTGTGGGTCTCCATGCAGGACCGGGGGGTGCGCGACGCGCTGGCGGAACTGCTCGAGCTGCCGGCCGAGGCGACCTGGTCCGACATCCGGTCGTCACTGTGGTCGACGGAGACGCTGCTCGTACTCGAGGACCTGGGCGAGGCCGCCGACGTCGACGAGCTCCTCCCCGACCAGCGCGGCCTACTGCTGCTGGCCAGCCGCGGCAGCCTGGCATCGCCGGCGCTGCTGCGCAGCCTCACCGCGGGGGCCGCCCTGCACCTCACCGCCGGCGACCTGGCGTTCACCCGGGACGAGGCCGCCCAGCTGTTCGCCTCCAAGGAGGCGGGAGAGACCGCGTGGGCCGAATCGGGCGGCTGGCCCTTGCCGTTGCACGTCGCCGCGCTCACAGGCCGGGCGGCGCCGGCCGAGCCGCTCATGGTGGGGGTGCGCCACAGCCTGTCTCCCGAACTCTGGGAGGAGCTGCTGTTCCAGTCGGCCGTCCCGTACCTTCCGTCAGGCGCGGCGACACCGGCCTCCGCCGGCCTGGCCGCGGCCGGCTTCAGCCAGGAGATCGCCGCCGGCTACCGCCTGCACGAGCTCATGGCCCTGTCGGTGCGGCGCGCCAACTCCGCGGGGGTCGCGGACGCCGTCCGCAAGCACGCCGCCCGGCTGCCGTTGGCCATGCGCGCCGAGGCGTTCGCGCGTGCCGGCCTGGTGGCAGAGTTGACCGCGCTGCTGGAGCACGACGAGGTGCCGGGCCGCCTCGGCAGCCTCGACCCCGAAGGCATGCTGCGCTGGGACGAGCTGTGCGGAGGGCGTGCTGGACCGACGCGGCTGCTGTCACGCGCGTGGGCGCTGTCCGTGACAGGCAGGCGGGCCGACGCGGTGGCCGCGTTGGACGCGGTTGCCGATCATCCCGAGGCGACGGCGGGCCACCGCCTGATCGCCCTGGGTTGGCGCGTGTTCGAACTCGAGCCCGACCAGTTGGCTGAAGCCGAGGCGGTCCTCGAGAAGGCAGCGGAGCCGCTCGCGCTGGCCGAGCCGCGCGCCGCGGCTTCCTTCCTGGCAAACACTAGCGTCTTCTTCTACAAGCGCCATGACTGGGAGCGTGTCGGCGCCATGCAGGAGCGGGCCATCCAACTCCTGGAGGGCGTCGAAGGCAACGACGACCACCTGGCCGTCCTGCTGCACCGGCTGGCGGAGGTGCGCTGGGAGACGCGTGGCGACCTGCTTGGGTACATCGAGGCGTCCGAGCGCCAGTACCGGATGCAGGCGCCCGTTAACCAGTACAACGCGCTCGTCGCCCAAGCGGTGCTCGGCACCCTCAAGGCGCTGCTGAACGACGCTCAGGCGACCCAACACCTGGAAGCCGCTCGCTCGGGAGCGCGCCACAACGGCATCACCGCCTGCGGCGCGGCGGCCGAGTACGCGGCGCTGAAGCTCGAACCCGAGGAGTTCCCCGCCATCGTGGAGCGGTTCGCGCCGTGGCGGCGCGCCTTCCCGGAGATGGACGAGCGGATCCGTGAGCTGTGGGCCCGCACGTTGCGGCGCACCGGAGCGGCCGGCGCGGCGCTGGAGGTCCTGAGCGGCTGCGAGGGCCCCGGCGCCGCGGCCGAGCGGGCGCTAGCGCTGATCGACCTCGGCCGCATGAACGAGGCGAGGGCTGCGCTGCCGGACCCGGCCTTCGCGAAGACACGACTGACTCGGCTCGAGGTGCTGGCCGCCCGGTACCTCGTCGACGTCGCAGAGCGCACCGCTGGTGGGGGCTCCGCCTCACTAGGTATGGGCGAAGTGGCGACAGGACGAGCCGGTGACCCCGAGACCGCGCCCGTCGACACCACCGACCTGGACACGCTGGTCTCTCTAACCAACGCGGGGCTGCGCGTGCTCCCGCACCTCCTGCCGTTGGCGGCGCTGCCGCGCCACCGGCCCGACCTGGCGATGGCCTATCCCTTCACCGACGTCCTCGAGGTCGGCTGGGAAGCGGCGATCGAAGGCCGGCTCGACGAGATGCCGCCACTGCGCATCGACCTCCTCGGCCGCTTCGACGTGACCGTGCTGGGGCGGCGCGTCACGCTCACCCCGCGGCATAGGGAGATAGTGACGCTGCTGGCGTTGGGTTACGACAGGACCAGCGTCGGCCTGGCCCTGTGGCCCGAGGCCGACAAGCGCAAGGTGCAGAACAACCTCCAGGTCCAGTTGACGATGCTCCGGCGCGAGCTCGAACCGTGGGGCGTCAGGACCTACCTCAGCGATGCCGGGCTCGAGCGGACCGTGTGCGACGTGGCGGAGCTGCGCGCGGCCCTGAAGGCCGGTGACGCCGACGAGGCCGCCCGCCTCTACCGCGAGCCGCTGGCCGCCGGCATCGAGTTGGACGCGCTGGACGAGGAGCGGTACCAGCTTCGCGAGGACGTGCTGGCCGTGCTCAAGGGAGCGGCCGGGTCCGCGGTCGCGGCCGGAGACTTCCCCGCCGCGCTCAACCTGCTGGACCACGTCATGCGCATCGACCCGCTGGACGAGGACGCGCTGGCCGAACAGGTGCGGGTGCTGGTGCGGGTCGGCAAGACGCGCGAGGCCCATAGAAGGTACCG
>JBDZVI010000134.1:0-4114 GCA_040255585.1 Deinococcaceae bacterium | reverse complement strand
GAATGGTCGACGAACCGCCACCCGCCGCTCGGCGGGCCGTCCATGACGAGGGTGCGCTCGGCCACCTCGGCGGCCTCGGCCGGGTCGTGGGTGACCCATACGGTGGTAGTCGCCCCGTCTGTCGCCCGGAGCTGCTGCAGGAGCGCGGCCCTCAGCTGCCTGGCGGTGACGACGTCGAGGTGGGAGAACGGCTCGTCGACGAGCAGGAGCGGCTCCTGACAGGCGAGCGCCCGCGCGATCGACACGCGCTGCCGCATGCCGCCAGACAGGGTGAGCGGGTACGCCTCCGTGGCGTCCGCCAGCCCGACGCGCGCGAGCCACTCCGTCGCGCGGCCGCGGTCGGCCTTGGCCAGCACGAGCTCGACGTTCTCCCTCGCGGTGCGCCACGGCAGCAGCCGCGGCTCCTGGAACACGACGGGCACGCGGCCGCTCGGCCGGTCCAAGCCGCCGGACGTCGGCTTGGCGAGCCCGGCGATGGTGCGCAGGAGCGTCGTCTTCCCCGCGCCCGAGCGCCCCATCACGGCCAGCACCTGGCCACGCGGGACGGCCTCGTCGAGCTCGCGCAGCAGCAGGAGGCCGCGCCGCACCAGCGTGAGGTCGCGGAAGACGAGGGCCGAGTCCGCCCGGGCCTGGCTCGGAAACGTCGTCGAGGATGGGACCGGGTACGCGCTCGGGCTCGTCATGGCTAGGGGCAGCGTAATCTTGACTGAATTAGTAGGCTTTGACTCAGGTCAAAGGACATACCGGGCCTCGAACTCGGCCGACTACAGCCAGCCCGCGAACGACCTCAATTCGGCGGCCGTGGCCACCAACTCGTGCCTTGTGAGCATGTCGAGATACTCGTCCACACTGAATGGCGGGCTATTCAGGCGCCGGCGAATCGTGCGGATGACGGAACAGAATTGACCTGGTGCCAGGCTCAGGTGGTTGCACAGGAACTCGTCGGGGTCCTGAGCCTCGATCCCGAACGGAGCGAGGGCAGCCTGCGGGAAGTCGTGCAAGTTGCGAGTGACGATCACATCGCACCGACCTACGATCGCCGCCGCCAGAACGTGGCGGTCGTCAGGGTCGGGAAGCGTAAGCGAGGGAATGAGTTCCTCATAGCCGCTGACCAAGCAGTCACGTATCGCGGCATTCATCCGGTCTCTGGTTCGTTCCAGTACAGCGCGTTCGCGGTGAGGTTCGTTGCGAAGCAACGCGTTGACCCACTCGTTATGGATCTCGGCGCTCCACCTGGCCACGTAGGTTCCGCTGTAAGCAAGTTGCATCAGCACGTCCCGGATGGGCGCCGGGTATAGGACGTTCGCATCCAGGAGCGCCGTGTAGAACAAGACTACTTAATACCCGTACCCTTGCTCCTGCGCCTCCCGAGTAAGTTCGTCGAGGATGACCCGGCGCTCCAGGTCGTCACGAGCCTTGAACGCCATCAGGTCCTCCATGAGCACACGACGATGCTTACCGACCTTCCTGTGCGGGATGGCGCCCTCTTCCAACAGCTTGATGAGGTACGGCCTCGACACGTTGAGAATGCCGGCGGCCTGGACCGTCGTCAGTTCGGCGTTCTCTGGCACGACCGTCGCGCTTCGGCCGGCGGCCATGGCCTCGAGCACTTCCAGCAGCAAAGACACCGCTGCGGGTGGTAACTCGATGGGTTCGCCATCCGTGAGGCGCACTCTGACAGGCCGATCGGCTTGCGCGTATGGCGCGAGGGCATGGCCGGACGCCCGGGCCAGAGCCGTGTCATATGGCGTTGGCGGAGGCGTGCGACGAGGCGCAAGTGTCATGGCTGTCTCCCTTCACCACCGAGCCTAGCATAACTGCAATAAATGATGCAAACGCAGCAATCGCAACACCACTGGGGCAGCGTTATCACCCACGCCCGCTGAAGTAGGTTGACGGCGAATCGTGGGTCGAGAAAGCGATAGTCATTCGGGTCCCCCGTTCAAGACCCTTCGCACGTCAGTACCGAAGAGCTTGACGAGGGCTCGTCTCAGGTTGAGGGGCGCAAGAACGGGTTCGGCAGCAAGGTGGTCCCTGTTGAAATGGTAGAGCGTCACCATGCCGCTTCCGGCAGGCCGCGACGAGGCCGTGCTCGACAAGCTGCTTGAGGGTGCGGCTGACGCTGATCTTTGGCGCTCCCGCCAGCCTGGCAACCTCTCGTCCACTCGGCAAAGGGGTCACCCGCGACCACACCTTAAGGACAACCCTATCCGTCTGGGAGGGCACAACCGATCGCGGAGCGGGGAGTGCTTTGTCGGTCAATCCATGGGTAGCGACGCCGACGCAGAACTGAACGGGGCGATGCTTACCGACCTTGCGGTGCGGCATCCGCCACCATCAGCAAGCTGCCCGGGCTCTACCATCCACCCATGAAGCCGTTCTTCGTGCTGCTGGGCGTACTCCTCTTCCTGTACGTGACAGCGTGCGTGCTGCGGGGGAGCATCGTCGTCTCGTGGGGGCCCGGCGCGCGCACCTTCCGGCGGGAGGAGCACCCTCGGTGGTTCTGGACGGGCGTGGGCATCTACGCGCTGTTGGCGCTGGCGCTCGTTCTCGTGTTCTGAGGGCCTATGGTCCGCTGAGCTTCAGCCACCGACCGACGAAGCATCGCTCGTCCAGGCGGGACCGTGCGGTCATTGTTAAGGGCGGGACCGTGCGGTCGTCGTGAAGGGAGGGACCGTGCGGTCGTCGTGAAGGCACGGAAAACACCCTCACAAACGCTGACTACCTCGCCACCATTTTTGCGGTAAATTTGGTGTCGATGTATACGCGAAATCTGAGGGCACCAGACAAGGACTTCTTCCTGCTGGGGCCCCGCGGCACCGGGAAGAGCACCTGGCTACGCGCGAACTTCCCCGGCGCGCTGGTCGTAGACCTGCTCGCGCAAGAGAACGTCGTGCGGTACGAGCGTGAGCCGGGCCTGCTGCGGTCCGAGGTCCTCGCGCGCCCAACCACCGACTGGATCGTCATCGACGAGGTGCAGCGGGTACCCAAGTTGCTCGACGAAGTCCAGTACCTGATGGAAGAGGAAGGCTACGAACGGTTCGCCTTGGTGGGCTCGTCCGCCCGTAAGCTACGCCGCGGCGGGACCGATCGCCTGGCTGGCCACACAGGGCTGCGGCACCTGTATCCCCTCACGACGCGCGAGACCGGGTACTCGGTCCCGATCGAACAGCTCATGCGCTACGGCTCCCTGCCACTGAGTGTCGCCGCCGAAGATGACGACGCTCGGGAGGACTTCCTCCGCTCCTACGCCACGACCTACCTGGTCGAGGAGGTCAGGGCCGAGGGCCTAGTGCGCGACCTCGGCTCGTACAGCCGCTTCCTGGAGGTCGCCGCGATGTCGGCCGGGCGGAGAACGAACGTCTCCGCCCTGGCACGCGACGCCGGCGTGGCGCGCGACACGGCGCGCGGCTACCTCGACGTGCTCATCGACACGCTCATCGCCGATTGGTTGCCCGCCTACCGCCCGGGGGCCAACGTCAAGGAGACCGCGCTCCCCAAGCTCTACTGGTTCGATACGGGTGTCCTGAACGCCACCGTCGGGGCCTTCGACCAGCCGACTCATGCCGAATGGGGCGGAGTACTCCTCGAACACCTGCTGCTCCACGAGATCAGGGCGTACCTCGACTATGGCGGCGTGAAGGGCTCGCTCGGCTATTGGGCGACGCCGAGCGGCACGGAGGTCGACTTCATCTGGTGGCACGGCTTGAAGACGGTGGGGATCGATGTGAAGGCGAGCAGGAAGTTCCGGATGGAATACACGACCGGGTCACGGAAGCTGCGGTCGCGGGCCGGCGTCGCGGGCGCCAGAACCTACGTCGTGTACCTGGGGGACGAGGAGTTGCTCGAGGGCGGCGTGAAGGTGCTGCCCGTCGAGAGCTTCCTCAGGCGGCTGCACGCCGGCGAGATCCTCCGGGACTAGTGGCTAGCCGCTAGCTGCTAGCGGCCGGGCGCACGCACGCCGAGCACGAACCGGGACCCACGGCACGCGACCCGCAACCCGCGGACCGCCTCAGCTCACGACCCTCCCGTCCGCCAACATGATGCGCCGCTTGGCGCGAGCGGCGACCTCGGGGTCGTGCGTGATCAGCACGACAGTCACGCCCTGCTCGTT
>JBDZVI010000052.1:0-22752 GCA_040255585.1 Deinococcaceae bacterium | reverse complement strand
ACCAGCGCCTACTGGCTCAACTGCCCGATGATCGAGAACATCGGCAGGAACATGCCGGCCACGATGAAGCCGACGATGACGCCGAGGAACACGATGAGCATGGGCTCGAGCGCGGCGGTGAGGCTGTCGACCGCCTCGTCGACCTCGCGTTCGTAGAAGTCTGCGACCTTCTGGAGCATGTGGTCGACGGCGCCCGTCTCCTCGCCGATCGAGATCATCGACGAGACCATGGGCGGGAACACGCCCGGGTACTTGATGAGCGTGGTACTGATCTGCTCGCCGCGCTGCACGTTCTCCTTCGTCTCGTCGAGGATGTCCTCGACGATGGCGTTGCCGGCCGTGCCCTTCGTGATGTCGATGGACTCGATGATGTTGACGCCGGAGCGCAGGAGCAAGCCGAACGTGTTGGAGAAGCTCGCGATGGCGGTCTTCTGCACGAGGGTGCCGACGATGGGCATGCGCAGCGTGAAGCCGTCTATGACGCGCCTGCCGTTCTTCGTCCGGTAGAAGAGGACCAACCCGACTACGATCGCGATGATCAGGCCGAAGAGGATGTACCACTGGTAACGCAGGAAGTCGGAGACGGCGATGAGCGCCTTGGTGATGACGGGCATGTCCCCGCCGAGCTGGTCGAGGATCTGGGCGAACTGCGGGACGATGCCAGTGAGCAGGAACCAGGTGACCGCCAAGGCGATGACGAGAACGACCGTCGGGTACGTCAGCGCCGTCTTGATCTTGCCGCGCAGGGCGGCCTGCTTCTCCATGTACGCGGCGATGCGGTCCAGGATGCCGTCGAGGTTGCCCGACACCTCACCGGCGCGCACGAGGTAGATGTACAGCTTGTTGAAGAGCCTGGGGTGCCTCGCCAGTGCGTTTGAGAGCTGCTGGCCGGTCTCGACGTCCTCGCGCACCTGCTTGAGCGCGTCCTTCAGGCCTTGCTTCGGGGCTTGGCGCTGGAGGATGGCGAGGCTCTGGACCACCGGGAGACCGGCGTTGATGACAGTGGCGAACTGGCGGGAGAAGATCGTGATGTCGCGGACGTTCGGGATGCTTCCGAAATCGAGCCATTTGGGCAGCTTGAGGTCGGATTGGAGGCCGGTCTTCGGGGCCTTGATCTCCGTTACGAAGTAGCCCTTCTGGCGCAACGCGGTTGCCACGTCGCGCTGGGAGAGCGCCTCGGTGGTGCCCGTGATGACTTTGCCTCCCCGGTCACGGACCTTGTACTCGAAAATCGGCATCCTGCCCTGCCTCCCTGTGCACCAGTACGGGTCCATGGTCGGTGCCGCTACGACGACCTCGGGAACGGACCTAGACCGCATGCAAGCGTACTCGACCGTGGCGTGCGCAAGCTGGTGGATAGGTCACTTCCTGGCCGGGTTCCCGTCGGCGCGGGGTTAGCATGCGGGCCGTGCCGAGCCCGAGGCGAGAATCCCTGACCGCGCGCCGCGAACGCGCCCAGCGCGTGCTGAACGGCTTGCGCACCCTCTACCCCGACGCGCGCACGGAACTCGACTTCCGCACGCCGTTCGAGCTCCTCGTCGCGACCATGCTGTCGGCGCAAGCCACCGACGTGAGCGTCAACCTCGCCACGCCGGCCCTGTTCGCGGCCTACCCGGACGCACCGAGCATGGCCAAGGCCAGCGCGCAGGACATCGAGCCGTACATCAAGACGATCGGCCTCTTCCGCACGAAGGCCAAGAACGTCGTGGCGACGGCCTCGCTCCTAGTGGAGCGCCATGGCGGCCAGGTGCCAAGGACCATGGAGGAGCTCGTCGCGTTGCCCGGCGTGGGCCGCAAGACGGCCAACGTGGTGCTGGCGAACGCGTTCGGCGTTCCGACCATCGCCGTAGACACGCACGTCGGGCGCGTCTCGCGGCGTCTTGGCTTCACGCAGAACACCGACCCGAACAAGGTGGAGCTGGACCTCCAGGCCACCTTCCCGCGCGACCAATGGGTGTTCCTCCACCACGGCCTCATCCTGCACGGCCGCCGGGTCTGCTCCGCCCGCAAACCCGACTGCGCCCACTGCCTCCTCTGCGTTGACTGCCCGTCCTGCGGCAAGGTCTGACGCGCCGCCTGCGGCGCGTTCCTCCAGCTTGCCTTGCACGGCTGGTCGGCGCATGGCTTGCTGGTGCGGGGCCTAGGCGTCCTAGGCGGTTCGCCCCCAGGACAACTCCCGGGGAGCCGCGCACCTGGTACGTTCGCCCCATGTTGGACGTGATCATCGTCGGCGCCGGCCCCATCGGCATCGGGTCTGGCATCCTAGCCAAGCGGGCGGGCCTCACCTACCGGGTGATCGAGAAGGGCGCCGTGGTGGAGGCCATCCGCCGCTACCCGATATCGATGCTGTTTTTCACGACCTCTGACCGTCTCGAGGTCGGCGAGCACCCACTCGTGTCCGCGGTCGACAAGCCGACCCGCAAGGAAGCGCTGGACTACTACCGCAAGGTCGTTGCCAACGAACGCCTGGAGGTGAGCACTTACACGGAGGTCGTCGCCATCCAGCGCGTCCTCGTCGAGGGTTCTGAGCCCGGTTTCGAGGTGCGCACCAGGCGGGCGGAGCCGTGGCGTCGCCAAGGTGACGTGGAGGAGGTGACGTACGCGCGCACCGTGGTCGTGGCCACCGGCTATTTCGACAACCCGAAGCTCCTGGGCGTGCCGGGCGAGGAGTTGCCGCACGTGTCGCACTACTACGACGAGGGGCACGGCCACTACGGGCGCAACGTCGTGATCGTCGGGGCGGGCTCGAGCGCTGCCGACGCCGCGCTCGACCTCTACCGCGCCGGCGCGAAGGTGGCCATCGTCCACCGCGGCGAGGACTTCCGGCGGAGCCTCAAGTACTGGATACGGCCCAACCTGGAGAACCGGGTGAAGGAAGGCTCCATCGCCGCGCACTTCGGCGCCACGGTCAAGGCCATCACGGCGGAGGACGTGCTCATCGAGCAAGGGGGCGTGGAGTCGAGGCTGTCGGCCGACCGAGTGTTCCTGCTCACGGGCTACTTCGCCAGGCCCGACCTCCTCTCCGGCGCCGGCGTCGGGATAGACGATGCCACGCTGGCAGCCCGGCTCGACCCCAGCACCTTCGAGACCGATGTCCCAGGCCTCTTCGTCGTCGGCTCCGCCGGTTTCGGCACTCGTACATCGGACGTCTTCATCGAAAACGGCCTCGTGCATGCCCGGGTCGCGCTCACCACCATCGCCACACGGCTGGCGCGCAAGCGCTCCCGAGGAGGCGAGCCAACCGCGAGCCCGGCGGCGTCGCTGGAAGGCTGATGGTTCCGAGGCGGCTCGGGCACCCACGGAGCGCTACACTCGTCGCAGGGAGGTTCGCGCCATGAAGCAACGCGACCTATGGATCGGCAGCCTACTGATAGCCCTCGGACTCCTACTCCTAGTCGGCCCTACCGTCAACTTCAGCCAGTACGGCTGGCCGTTCTTCGTGCTCCTCCCGGGCATCGTGCTCTTGGTCGTCTCGCTGACCACCACCGTAAGCAACAGCGCGCTCGCCGTGCCGGGCGCGATAGTCACCACGATCGGCCTAGTACTGCTCGCCTTCTCCATCACGAACCACTGGCAGGGTTGGTCGTACGCCTGGGCGCTCATCGTCGCCGCGACCGGAGTCGGCAACTACCTCAGGGCCAAGGTCACCAACGACGCCGCCCTGATGAGTTCGAGCATGCGCACGGTGATATACGGTCTCGTCGCCTTCGTGGGCCTCGGGCTCTTCTTCGAGCTGTTCATCTTCGGCTCGCGCGGCGCGTTCATGCGCTGGGTGTTGCCCATCATCCTCATCGCCGCCGGCGCCGTCGTCCTCTACCTGAACAACCGCAACCGTCCGCAGGCCGGAGTGCCTGTCAGCGCGGCACCCGCGAGTCCAAGCAGTGGAGCAGCCGCCAAACCGCCAGCGCAGCAGATCACGGACGAGGGGCACGGTTGACTAGTGGGCTAGGCCTGCGCCGAGGCGCCGCGCCACGCAAGGCCCTCCCGCGCGGTGCCCCGTGCGCCTGATCGTCACGCACGAGCAGCCCGACTTCGACGCGCTCGCCAGCCTGGCGCTGGCCCGGCTCCTCTACCCGGGCTCGGTCGCCACCATCCATGGTGCGCTCAGTCGTCAGTTGAGCGCGTTCCTACGCCTCTACAAGGACGAGCTCGACCTCACGCCCTCCGACCAGGTCGACGTCGACGCGGTCACGGAGCTCGTCGTACTAGACACGAACGACGCGGACCGCATCAAGCCCTTCGACGCCCTCGTCGGGCGCGTGCCCGTCACGCTCTACGACCATCACCCGCGAACGCCGGCCAGCATCGCGGCGGCGCGTGGGATCAGCGAGCGGCTCGGCTCCACGGCCGCCCTCCTCACGCGCGAGCTGATGGCGACGGCCATCACCATCCCGCCGCAAGTCGCCACCCTGGCGCTCCTCGGCATCCACGAGGACACGGGCAACCTCACCTACGACCAGACGACGCCGGACGACTACCGGGCCGCTGAGCACCTGTTGACCTGCGGGGCCAACCTGCAACTCGTCAGGCGCTTCGCCCATGGCGCGCTCGACGCCGACCAGACGGCGTTCCGCGAGGCGCTGCTGGCCAACACCGAACTCGTTCACGTCGCGCAGCGCCCCGTCGCGGCGGCGGCCTTCGAGTACCCGAAGTACGTCGCCGGGGTCAGCGGCACGGTCAACGACCTGCTCGACCTGTTCGCCGCCGACGCCGCCGTGGTGGCCGTCGGGATGGAAGGCCGCACGCTCGTGTTCGCTCGCAGTGGTGGCCGGTTCGACTGCGCGGCCGCGCTGGCCGGGACCGTGAGCGGCGGCGGGCATCCTGGCGCGGCTTTCGGCCGGTCGGACGCCGCGCCGGCCGAGGCGCTCGAAGCGGTGCTGAACGCGCTGGCAGCCAACGCCACCCCAACCATCCTGGCGGCGGACCTCATGAGCAGCCCAGTGCGAAGCGTTACTCCAGACGCTCCGGTGGCGGAAGCCGCCGACCAGCTCCTGCTCTTCGGCCATAACGGCATGCCGGTCGTCGACGGTTCCGGGCGGGTCGTCGGGATCGTCTCGCGCCGCGACCTCGACCGGGCCACGCGTCACGGCCTGAGCGACTCGCGCGTTAGCGGCTTCATGAGCCGCGACGTCATCAGCGCGCCGCCCACAGCATCGCTCGGGGAGCTCGAAGCGCTCGTGCTCGAGCACAACGTCGGCCGCATCCCGATCGTCGAGGGCGACCGGCTCGTCGGCATCGTCACGCGTACGGACCTCATCGGGGCGAACCACCGCGCCGGTAGCGCTCCGGACGGCGCCGACCGCCTGCTCCACCGGCTCCCGAGCGGCGCCGAGGCCGTGCTCGAGGCCGCGGCCTCGGTAGCGGCGGAGGCGACCAACCCCACCCCCCTCTACCTGGTCGGCGGCACGGTGCGTGACCTGATGCTCGGTGCCGGCGTGAAGGACCTCGACCTGGTCGTGGAGCGGGAGGCGGCCGCGAGCTTCGGCACGCGCCTCCAGGCGCGCCTCGGCGGCACGCTCGCCTGCCACGTCGACTTCGGGACATGCACCCTGGCGCTGGATGACGGCGTCACGCTTGATCTGGCCACCGCCCGCGAGGAGACGTACGCGCGACCGGGCGTGCTGCCGGCGGTAACGCCCTCGACGCTGCGCAAAGACCTGGCGCGCCGCGACTTCAGTGTCAACGCGCTCGCCCTCAGGCTCTGGCCGCCGCCACACCAGCTCATCGACCCGTTCGGCGCAGCGTCCGACCTGGCGGCCAAGCAGTTGCGGGTCCTGCACCCGCTGAGCTTCGTCGAGGACCCGACGCGCGTACTGCGCGGGGCGCGGCTGGCCGGCCGCCTCGGCTTCCGCTTCGAGCCCGCCACCATGGCGCGCGCGCGGGGCGCGCTGGAACCGCGCTTCCTCGCCAACGTCAGCCATGCGCGCCTGCGGGCGGAGCTTGAGCTGACGCTGGAGGAACCGCGGGTGGCGCCAGCCTTGCGCGTGCTGGCGGAGCTGAACGCCATCGAAGCGATGTTCGGCCTGCCGCGGGCCGGTGGGCGCCTCGACCCGCTCGAGCTCACGGCCGGCCTTGACGCGCTCCGCGGGGCAGGCGCCGTGCCGAGCGAGTCGTACCTCCTCGCCCTCTTCCTTGGCGTACCAACCGAAACTCTGGAGGTGCACATCGAGGCGTTCAACTGGCCCAAACGCCACCTGGCCACCGTGGCGAAGCTCCACAGGCTCATCGACCCGAGCCTGCGTCCAACGCACGACGGCCGTCCGGAAGCCCTGCGCGACGAGGAGTTGGAAGCGCTCGACACGCCCGCGCGGCGCCTCCTGCGCGTGCTCGACCCCGAACTCGCCCTCAGGCTCGAGCGCCTCGAGCAAGGCCCGCCCCAACGACGGCTGCGGGGAAGCGATGTGGTAGCTTTGGGGCTACTGCCCGGACCTCGCGTCGGGCACGTGCTCGAAGAGGTCGCCCGTGCCAGGGCGGAACAAAAGGTGACCACTTTCGAAGACGAACTCGCCCTCGCCAGACGGCTCATCGCGGCAGGCGACGCGGGCGCTCCGGAGTAGGCGGATGTTCCTCGACCTGTATAGCCAACCTGCCGTCCTGATCATCGCGGCCATCGTCATGATCATGGCGCTGATCTTCCACAACATCGTCCAGGCGTTCGTCGCAGAGCGTCTCGGCGACCGCAGCCCCCGCCTCGCCGGCTTCGGCGCCTTCGAGCCGCAGCGGCAGCTCGACCCGTTCGGCGTCCTCTTCCTGCTCATCCTCGGCTTCGGCTGGCCGCGCGCCGTACCCGTCAACCCCCGCAACTACCGGGGCCGCGGGCGCGGGGAGGCCTGGGTGTGGCTGGCAGGCATCGGTTCTTATCTGGCCGTCGCGTTCGTCAGCCTGCTCGTCGCGGCGATCTTCCGGAGCTTCGGCAGCCCGGCCCTGTACGTCTCGTTCGAGGCGGCCGCCAGGTACGCCCTGCTCCACGCCGTCATCAACCTCGTCCCGATCCTGCCGCTCGACATGGGTCGCGCCGCCCTCGCCTGGGGCCACCCCGACGTGCGCCGCGTGATCATGCAGGTCGCCCAGTTCGGCATCATCGGGTTCATGGTGTTCTTCTTCGTGCTGAACGCCACCGGCGTGATCGGGCGCGTCATGTTCTTCTTCGACCGGTTGTTCTCCGGCATCATCGGGTTGATACCCGGCCTGTAACTCAACCCGCCAGCGTGCTGACCGGCTCCGGCGACGGCTCGCGCACGTCGACGACCATGGTCACCATGGGCGCGTACGTCTCGAACGTCTGTAGCAGGCGCCCGGCCGGGTCGTACTTGCGGATGAGGTGCCCGCCGCGCCGACCGGCGTACAGGTAGCCGGAGTCGTCGACGCCCAGGTCGACGAGGGCGTCCGTCGCCTCGCCCTGGCGGGCGTCGAGCGTGAACGACACGCCGACCTTCCCGTCTGGCGTGACCTTGCGGATCTTCCCGGCGCTCGCGTCGGAGACGTAGACGTTGCAGTCGCGGTCGACGGTCATGCCGTCGAGCAGGCGCAGACCCGGCTGGTCGGCGGCGACCTTGAACGCCCAGCGCGTCTGGTACTCGCCGTCGGCGCTCAGGCGCTGCACCTGTCGGTTGCCGTAGTCGAGGACGTAGACGTAGCCGCGCACGTCGACCGCCACGTCGCGCGGGTCGTTGAACATGCCGTGGCCGTTGCCGCGCCCGCCGAAACTCGCCAAGTAACGGCCGTCGTTCGTGAAGCGCGAGACCAGGTGCGTCTCGCTGTCAAGGACGTAGACCGTGTCGTCTGGCGCCACGGCGAGGGCCACCGGGTAGAGGAACTCGCCCGGCTGCATGCCGTACGGGCCGAACGACGCCTTGACCGAGCCGTCCACGGCCAGCTTGTGGATCATGCGGTGGCTCTGCTGACCGACGCGGTACTCGAAGATGGCCGCGAAGAGGTCGCCGCCCGAATCGACGCTGACGGCGAGGGGCGCCGCCGAGAAGTTGCCGTGCCCGACCCCGATGTCGCCGATGGACGTGTGCAAGTTGCCGTCGGGATCGAGGATACGCAGCACGCCTTGGCGGGCGCTGACGGTGACGAGGAGGCGCGTCGGGAGGTTCGCGCTCTCGTCGGCCTCGAGGTCGACCGTCTCCAGGGTGTCGTAGACCTCGTCGAGCGTCGGGCGCTCGTCCGGGTCCTTCGCGATCATGCGCATGACGAGCTGGTCGAGGGCCTTGGGGATGCGCAGGTCCACCTGGCGCGGCGGCGGCGGCGTCTGGAAGATCTGCTGGTGGACGATGGCCTCGTAACCGCCCTTGAAGGCGGTCTGGCCTGTCAGCATCTCGTAGAAGACGAGCCCGAGCGAGTAGATGTCTGAGCGGTGGTCGATCTTCAGGCCGCGCGCCTGTTCGGGCGACATGTAGACCGGCGTCCCGACGCGAGCGCCCGTCATGGTCAGACGCGACAGGACCTTCCCGCCCGCGATGCCGAAGTCCATGAGCTTGACCGCGTCGGGCTTCAGGCGCCCTGGCTCGGGGTGGCCGCTCTCGGACGGCTTGATGCCGCCGCGCGTGATCATCACGTTGGCGGGCTTGATGTCGCGGTGGATGATGCCGGCCGAGTGGATGTGCTGCAAGGCGCGCACGACGCGCTGCATGATCTCGACCGACAGGTGGATGTCTAGCTCGTGCCCCTCGATGTAACCCTCGAGCGAGCGCCCATCTACGAACTCCATGACCATGTAGTGCTGCACGCCGACCGCGCCGTGCTCGACGGTGCGGACGATGTTCGTGTGGTTGAGGCGCTGGGCCACCTCCGCCTCACGGTGGAAGCGACGGATGAACTTGGCGTCGGCCACGTACTGTTCCATCGGGATCTTCAGGGCGACGATCTGGCCGTCGCTGGCGCGCCTGGCGCGATAGACGCTGGCCATGCCGCCGGAGCCGACCTTCTCGAGGAGCGTGTAGCCCGGCACGTCGGCGGCATCGAACTGCTGCTGCGGGCCTCCCCCGGCCGTCGCCTTGGCGTCCGCCGCGCGCTTCGGACCGCGCCGCGCGGGCGCCACGCGGCTGCTCCGCGCCACCTGGACGGTGGCGGGTACGAGCAGGCCGAGGGCGAGGACCGTCAGGATGAGCGGGGTGAGGGCGCGTTCCGCGCCGCCCAACCACAGCACGCCGCCGGTGAGGAGCACCGCGACGGTCAAGAGCACGCCGAGCACCCAGACGGGCGCCCTGAAGAGCAACGCCACGAGCGCGGCGCCGACGACCCATAGCAGGATCATGCGCTCGCCTCGCGGGTCACGTGTCCACCTCGAAGATCACTACCGTGATGTTATCCGGCCCGCCGCGCTCGTTGGCCTGCGCGAGCAGCACTTCCACGTTGAGCTGCCTGTCCGAGTTCTCCTGGATCTCGGCGAGCATCTCCTCTGGCGATACGAGGCCGTGGAGCCCGTCCGTCGAGAGGAGGAAGACGTCGCCCGACTGCACGTCGAGCTCGACGACGTCAGGGGCGACCTGCTGCCTCGTGCCGAGCACGCGCGTTATCAGGTTGCGCCACTCGTGGTTCTCGGCCTCTTCCTCGTTCAGGAGGCCCTTCTCCACCTGCTCCTCCACCCAGGAGTGGTCCTTGGTGAGCTGGTAGATCTTGTTGCCACGCACCAGGAAGGCGCGCGAGTCGCCGACGTGCCCGATGTAGGCCTTGCGCTTGCGGATGGCCACGCAGGTGAGGGTGCTCCCCATGCCGCGCCTGCCGGGTTGCTTGATGGCCTCGCCGTACACGCGCCGGTTGGCCAGGCGCATGGCCTTGTCGATGAGGCTCAGGACGCCGACCACCGGCCGGCGGGAGCGCACTTCCTCGACGTAACGGGAGAACGACTCGTCGAGCACCTGCATGGCGAGCTTGCTGGCGACCTCGCCGGCAGCGGCGCCGCCCATGCCGTCGGCGACCGCCAGGAGCGTCAGGTCGCCCCCCTCCATGGGGAACTGCCAGACGCGGTGGAAGTCCTCGTTGAAAGGTCGGACGCGTCCGACATCGGACCCGTGACCCACGTTGTGACCGAGGCGCACGCCACGAGTCTACATTGCTTCGGCGTGCCTAAGGCGGGTTTTTCGCTCAGTTGCCCTTGGCGCGTGGCCGCCGCACCGTCTGCAGGTACGGGTACCGCTCCAGGAGCCGCCTGACGTCCTGGAAGAGCTGGGTGACCTCCTCGACGTCGGCCGGCTGCTCCTGCAGCCTCAAGTAAGCCGTCTGTCCTGAGGGGAACACTACCGTCGGAGTCCCGAAGACGTCGCGCGCCACGGCTCGCATGTGCTCCTGGGCCAACACCGTGCGGGCCTCGGGGTTGTGCAGCTCGTGTTGGAAGCGTTGCACGTCGAGCCCGACCGACTCGGCCACGGACGTGACCATGTTGATGGAGAACGGCCGGAACTGCGCGTGGTTGGCGCGCTGGAGCGCGAGCCGGAACGCGGCATGCGCCTCCGGTCCTTGCTTGCGCGCGGCCAGCGACGCGAGGAACGGCACCAGGCCCTTGCAGCCGTAACCGTCCTTCTCGTCGATGCGCTCGTTCCAGAGCTGCCACGCGTCCGCCTTGGCGCCCGCGATGGCGCCCGCGGTGGCGCCCTGTCCGTGCTCGTTCTGGAACAGCGAGAAGTGCTCCCAGCGCACGTCGAGAGCGAGCGGTTGAGCGATCAGGTCGAAGAGTTCGGCCGCGCGCCACGAGTAAGGGCAGATGTAGTCGAAGTAGACGGTGACGCGCTCTTGCATGCGGTCATGAGACCACCGGCGCGCCCGTCAGGTCGTAGCGGACGTGACAGGCGGTCAGTTAGGGTCTTCGCCGCCGTCCGAGCCGGGCACCGTAGGGCGGACCGAGCCTTCCTTCTGCACCACCGGCTCGGGGATCGCGCCGAAACGCGCCTCGTAGCGCTTGATGTTGTCCTCCAGGCTCCTCAGCAGCGCCTTGGCATGACGCGGGCTGGACACCAGCCTGGCCGTGACGACCGGCTGCTGGCCGGGCACGACCAAGACGAAGTCGAGGAGGAACTCGTCGGGTGTATGCGCTATGACCGCCCCGTTGGTCGGCCTCCCGCGCGCCGTCTCCTTGTCGATCTCGAACTTGATGGGGTTCACCCGACCAGGGTACCCAACCGGGCGCCTCAGGCGGGTTCGCTCAGGCGTCAGGCGGTTCGCTCAGGAGCTTGGCGGCCTTGGCCACGATGCCCTTCAGGGCGAACCGCGCCCTGCCGACGTCGGACTCGGAGGCGAGGCCGAGCACGAGCACGTGCTCGCTCGTGCCTAAGGGCACGAGCAGGATCGGGCCGGCGTCGAGGTTCACCATGACCTGCCGCGGGAGGGAGCTCGCGGCCGACGCGGTCGGCCCGCCGGTCCCTGCGGCCAGCAGCCCCGTCAGGGCGGTTGCGGCGGCCAGCGCGCTCGTCACGACGCTCGTCGTGCGCTGCAGCGCGGCGTCGTCCGCCGCGCGCGACGCCAGGATCTCCCCTCCGCCGTCGGCCACGGCGGCCACAGTGGCTCCCCGCACGGCCAACAGCCCCTCCAGGAGGGCGGCGAAGCTCTCCGCCACGGCGGAGCGTCCGCGTACGCCGGACTGGTCGGCGGCTAGAGCAGCCTGGCCGGCCGGGTCGGCACCGCCTACGCTTTCGGCATCGGCCGGAAGCCCGCCGCTCACGCGAACTCCGCGGCGAGCTGCTCACAGACCCCGGCGACGGCGCGTCTGACCACGCCGAGGTCAGCGGTGGCGCCGACCACGACGAAGAGGAAGAGGTTGGCGTCGACCCGCCTCGCCAGATAACCGCCCGACTCGCCGAGCGCCACGAACTCGTCGATACGCGAGCCCAACTGCTTGCTCAGTTCCCCGCCGACGAGCGTGAAGGCGGTGGTCAGGTCGGCGGCCAAGTACTCCAACTCGTCGCCGCCCGGCGCTGAGCCGAGTGCGACGCCTACGTCCACGGAAGGGTGGCGCTCGACCAGGAGCCCGTCCATGCCGACGACAGCGGCGACACGACAGCCGGGCAGCTGCGCCCAGAGACCGGCCAGGACGTCCTCGAGGTTCGTCATACCGGCGGCACTCTAGCACCCGACCCAGCGCGCGCTCCGTATGGCTGTTCATATGTGGGCGGCTGGTATCGTGAGGCCGATGACGCAACTCCATGTGCGAGCGGCGGAAGGCAGCGTGGCTCCCGTCGTGCTCCTCCCCGGCGACCCAGACCGCGCCACCCTGGTGGCAGAGCGCTTCCTGGACGACCCGAAGCGCTACAACTCTTACCGCCACCTCTACGGCTATACGGGCACCTACAAGGGCGTGCCTGTGAGCGTGCAAGCGACCGGCATGGGCTGCCCGAGCCTCGCCATCGTGGTCGAGGAGCTCGTGCGCCTGGGAGCGAAGACGCTCGTGCGCATCGGCACAAGCGGCGTGGTGGGCGTGGGTATCGAGCCGGGCGACCTCATCGTGGCTTCCGCCAGCGTCCCGAACGACGGCACGACACGCCAGTACCTGGGCGGCGGCGCCTACTCGACGGTGGCCGACTTCGCGCTCACCCAGGCCCTGGCCGCCAGCGCCGGCAAGCTCGAGCGCGCCACGCACGTCGGCCTCATCCAGACCGACGACGCGTTCTACGCCGTCTCCCCGGACGACGTGCCTACCCTCGCGGCCAGGGGCGTGCTGGCGCTCGAGATGGAGGCATCCGCCCTCTTCCTCGTGGCCAAGCTGCGCGACGTTCGGGCCGGCTGCATGCTGGTCGCGAGCAACCGCATCGGCGACGCCACGTTCGTGGAGCCGGCGGTCCTCGACGCCGCCATCCTCGACATGATCGAGGCGACTCTGGAAGCGTGCGTCGGCTTTCGGGCCGGCGGGTCGGATGCTTAGCGAGATGGGCTGCCGCGCGAGCGGCGGGAGGAGTCAGGCATGAAGGTAGCCGTCGTCGGCGCGGGCACCATGGGCTCCGGCATAGCGCAGACCTGCGCGTTGGCCGGTCACGAGATCGTGTTGGTCGATACGAACCCTGGCGCCATCGACAGGGCCAAGGAGACGATGCGCGGCAGCCTCGCGCGCATGGTCAAGAAGGAGACCATCGAGGCGCGCGACGCCGACGACGCGCTCGGCCGGGTGGCCTTCAAGCACGGCATCACGGGTCTGCAGGACGCCGGAGTCGTTATCGAGGCCGTGTTCGAGTCGCTCCCCGTCAAGCGCGAGGTCTGGACGGAGCTTGCGAGCAACACGTCGGAGGGCGCGCTCCTCGCCACGAACACCTCGAGCCTGTCGGTCACCGCGATAGCGGCATTCAGCGGCAGGCCGGAGCGCTTCTGCGGCATGCACTTCTTCAACCCGGTCCCCATGATGGCGCTGGTGGAGGTCGTACGCGGCCTGCGCTCGAGCGAGGAGACCGTGGAGCAGGCCAGGGCGTTCACGGAGGGGATCGGCAAGACCCCCATAGTCTGCGAGGACAAGCCGGGGTTCATCGTCAACCGCCTCCTCGTCCCGTACATCAACGACGCCGTGCATGCCCTGTCGGAAGGGGTGGCAAACGCAGATGACATCGACAAGGCCATGCGGCTCGGCGCCAACATGCCCATCGGCCCGCTCGCGCTGGCCGACCTCGTGGGGCTTGACGTCTGCCTGGCCGCGAGCGAGTCGCTGCTCGACGAGTTCGGCGACCCGAAGTTCCGCGTCGCGCCGCTCCTGCGCCAGATGGTGCGGGCCGGCAAGTTGGGCCGCAAGAGCGGCGAAGGTTTCTACGGCTACTGATCTCGTTGGGCGCCCAAGCCGGCGCCTGGCCGGGGCCGCGCGCCCTGGCGGGAGGGAGCGACATGACGGACGGTGACGAGTTCGAGGCTGGCCTGGAGGGCGACGCCCCGGAGGACGTGAGCTTCGAGCACCTGCGCTACGAGGTCGACGGCGAGGTGGCCATCATCACGGTCGACCGCCAGGAGGCGCTGAACGCCCTCAACCAGGACGTGCTGTTCGAGCTCGGCCTCGTCTTCGAGCTGGCGGCGGCCGATTCGGCCGTGCGGGCGCTGGTGATCACCGGCGCGGGCAGGGCCTTCGTGGCGGGGGCCGACATCGCGGCCTTGCGCGACCTGGGCGACGCCTTCGCGGGTCGTGAGACCTCGCTCGGCGGTCAGGAGGTCACAAACACGCTCGCTTCCTTGCCCTTCCCCACCGTGGCGGCGATCAACGGCTTCGCGCTCGGCGGCGGGCTGGAGCTGGCCTTGGCGGCCGACCTGCGCGTGGCGGCCACGGGGGCCCGTCTGGGGCTGCCGGAGGTCGGGCTCGGGCTCATCCCGGGCTTCGGCGGCACGCAGCGGCTACCGCGCCTGATCGGCGTCGGGCGCGCGCTCGACCTCATCCTCACGGGTCGCCACGTGCAGGCAGAGGAGGCGCTGCAACTCGGTCTCGTGAACCGGGTAGCCGACGACGCGCTGGCGGCCGCCGTAGCGCTCGCGAGGCAGGCGGCGCGGAACGCCCCCATCGCACTCGGACTGGCCAAGGAGGCCGTGGTCAGGGGCGTCGACGTCACGTTGCAGCAGGGTCTGGAGATCGAGGCCGACCTGTTCGGCATGGTCGCCACGACGGCCGACATGCGCGAGGGCACGGGCGCGTTCCTCGAGAAGCGCGCGCCCGAGTGGACGGACAGCTGAACCCGGGCTGACCCGCCGCCGGCCGAACGCCGAGCGACGGCATGCCGCACGTAACATGTGGCATGCCGTTTCGCATCAAGGTCTCTCTCATCATCGTGGCGCTGCTCGTCGCGCTGGTGGTCCTGGTCCCTCTGGTAGTGCCGATCCGGCCGCCGGCGGGCACGCAGCCGCTGGCGGACGCCGTGGCGCAGGCAGGACGGGCGGATGGGGGGCTCGTGACCGCCGATGACGTCGGGCTCTACACGGTGCGGCGCGCCTACTCCGGACCGGGCGCCGCGCCGCTTTCCTTCGTCCTCTTGCACTCCTACGGCTCCAACGCGTTCTCGTTCGACCTGGTCCTTGACGAGCTGGCCGAGTACGGCGAGGTCGTGGCCTACGACCGGCCCGGGTTCGGGCTGAGCGAGCGGCCCGCCGCGGCCGACTTCGCGGGGGGCGTCGACCCGTACTCGGACACGGCGCAGGTCTCTCAGGCGGTGGCACTGCTGGAGCGCCTTGGCTTGGCCAACGTGGTCCTGGTGGGAGACAACGCCGGCGGTGTGCTCGCGCTTGAGGTGGCCATCGCCCGTCCGGACCTGGTGGCCGGCCTCGTGCTCATCGGCACGCCCGCCTACCTGCTGCAACGGGGTGGCGGCGCACCCGGATGGGTGCTGCACACGCCGCAGCTCGCGCGGCTGGGCCCCGTGTTCATGCGCCAGCTCGCCGGGCAGCCCGGCGACCAGCTCTACGCCGGCGGCTGGTTCGACTCGACCAGGATCACGGAAGCACAGCGTTCGGCCCGTTCCGTCGGCACGTCGGTCGATGGCTGGGACGCGGCCCTGTGGCAGGTGACCTTGGCCGGCGCGCCGCGGAGCCTTGACGGTCGCCTCGGCGCCGTGACGGCGCCAGCCCTCGTTCTCGCGGGCGCCGCGGCCGGCAGCGTGCCAGCGAGCGAGTCGGAACGCCTCGCCGCCGAGCTGCCGGACGCGCTCCTGGAGCGCCTCGAGGGCTGCGGTGACCTCCCGCAGGAGGAGTGCCCCGGGCAGCTCGTCGAGCGCGTCGGGAGGTGGCTGCAAGCCGAGGGGTTGGCTAACGCGCGGTAGACTCCTTCTCATGGATCTACTGAAGAGGCTGAGCGAGGTGCCCGGAGTCCCCGGGCGCGAGGAGCAGGTGCGCGCGATCATCAGGAACGAGCTGAGCGGGCTGGTCGATGAGCTGAGCGTCGACGCGTTCGGCAACCTGACGGCCGTGAAGCGTAGCGGCAAGTCGGACGCACCCAAAGTCATGGTCGCCGCGCACATGGACGAGATCGGTTTCCTCGTCAGGCACATCGACGACAAGGGGTTCATCCGCGTGCAGCAGTTGGGTGGCTTCGACCCGCGCAACCTCTTCGCCCGCCAGGTCATCGTGCACGCCTCCGTCTCCGGCGAGACGCTCGTCGGCGTCATGAACCCGGCCGGCAAGCCCATCCACATCAGCACCCCGGAAGAGCGCACGAAGGTCCCGACGCTCGACCAGTTCTACGTCGACCTCGGCTTGACCGGCGAGCAGGTCAAGGCCAAGGTGCGCCTTGGCGACATGGTCACCCTCAAGCAGTCGTTCGAGGACCTGGGCGCCGTCGTCACCGGCAAGGCGCTCGACGACCGCACGGGCTGCTGGATCCTCATAGAGGCCATCAAGCGCCTCGACGCCGCGAGCATGGCTACCGACCTGTACGCGGTGTTCACCACGCAGGAGGAGATCGGCCTGCGCGGCGCCCAGACGAGCGCGTACGCGGTGGCGCCGGACGTCGGCATCGCGCTGGACACCACGCTCGCGGTCGACACGCCCGAGATCGGCGAGCACCTGCGCGTCACGCAGCTCGGCAAGGGCACGGCGCTCAAGGTGATGGACTCGAGCATCGTCAGCACGCGTTGGCTGCTCGATCACTTCATCGACCTGGCCGAGAAGCACGGCATCGGGTACCAGCTCGAGGTCCTGCCCCTCGGCGGCAACGACGCCGCGGCCCTCCAGAAGGCTCGCGAGGGCGCCCCCTCCTTCACCATCTCCACTCCGTCGCGCTACGTCCACACCGTCACCGAGATGGTCTCGAAGTCGGACCTTGAGGGCGCCGTCCAGCTGTTGACGGCCTTCCTGCGCGAAGGCGTCCAACTCGGTGGCCGCGACTGACGCAAGCCAGCCGCTGATGGCCACCGGCCGCGCGGCCGGTGGCGGGGCGCGCCGACGCGCGAGCCACGGCGGGGTGCTGCCGTGATCATCGGGGTCATAAGCGACGTCCACGCGAACGTCATCGCCCTCGAGGCCGCCCTGGAGGCCATGAGGCGGCGCGGGGTCGACACCGTGGTGTGCCTCGGGGACCTGGTCGGCTACGGGCCGGCGCCTAACGAGACGCTCGACCTCATCCGCTCCGAGCACGTCATGTGCACCATGGGCGCCGCCGACGAGCGGCTCGCCTACGGCTTCGCGGCCACCGCCAAGCGCCGGCAGGGCGTGGCGGACGACATCCTCGCCTGGACGCTCGGCGTCCTGGAGCCGACGCACCTGTCGTTCCTGAGGAGCCTGCCCATCCAGAAACGCCTCTCCACGCCCCTGGGGTGGATGCGCTTCTTCCACGGCACGCTCGACAACGCTGGGGAACGGCTCAACCTGAACCAGGACCCCCACTCGCTGACGCGCCTCCTGGAACGCAACCGCTGCACCATCCTGGCGGCCGGCGCCACCCACGTGCCGTTCTTCCGCCGCGTGGGGCCGACGGGCCTAGTAGTCAACCCCGGCTCCGTCGGTCTGTCGCTCAACGGCGAACCGGGCGCCGACTACGCGGTCCTGACCATCGACGAAGGCTCGGTCGAGATAGAGATGGACAAGGTGGAGTACGACTACGCCGCCGTGGCTTTCGAGATCGTGGCGTGGGGCATCTCGCCGATGGTGGCCGAGGCCGTGCAGATGGGGCGGCTGCCGGAGAAGCTGGCTCACCAGGACGAGGGCAGGGGCTGAGGCCACCCAGAGACCCGCGGCAAAAGCGTCGCTCAGGCCAGTTCCAACCCCAACGCCAACCCCTCGCCACCGCCGATGCAGATGCTGGCGACGCCGCGGCGCTTGCCCTTGAGCCGCAGCGCGTTCATCAAGGTCACGAGGATCCGCGCGCCCGACGCCCCGATGGGGTGACCGAGGGCGACGGCGCCGCCGAGCACGTTCACGCTCTCGGCGCCCAAGCCGAACTCCTCCATCACGGCCAGCGGCACGACGCTGAAAGCCTCGTTGACCTCGAAGATGTCGACGCTCTCGGCTGTCCAGCCCAGCTTGTCGAACAGCTTGCGCGTAGCCTCGACCGGGGCGACGGTGAACCACTCCGGCGCCACCGCGGCGCCCGACCAACCGTGGATGCGGGCGAGCACCGGCATGCCGCGGCTCGCGGCCACGTCCTCGCTCGTGATGACCAGAGCCGCCGCCCCGTCGTTCAAGGTGCTGGCGTTGGCGGCCGTGATGGTGCCGGACTGCTCGAAAGCCGGCTTGAGCCGTAGCATCTTCTCGAAGTCGACCTGGGCCGGGCCCTCGTCGTGCTCGACGCGCACGCTGCCGCGGCGCCCGGTGACCTCGACGGGCACGATCTCCGCGGCGAACGTGCCACCTTCCACCGCGGCCTGCGCCCGGCGGTAGGAGCGCTCGGCGTACTCGTCCTGGGTGGCGCGCGAGAAGGCGTACTTGGCGGCGCAGAGTTCCGCGCACGAACCCATGTGCTTGTCGCCGTACACGTCCCACAGGCCGTCGTGCACGAGCGAGTCGACCAGCTTGGCGTCGCCGAGGCGCAGGCCGGCGCGCGCTCCCAAGGTCAGGTAGGGGGCGTTGGTCATCGACTCCATGCCGCCGGCCACGACCACGTCCGCGTCGCCCGTCAGGATGGCCCTGCCCGCCTGGATGACGGCTTCGAGCCCGGAGCCACACATCTTGTTGATGGTCACCGCGGGCGTGGTCTGCGCGAGCCCGGCGTGGAGGGCGGCCTGGCGCGCGGGCGCCTGGCCTTGGCCGGCCTGCAGCACGTTGCCGAGGAGCACGGCGTCCACGCCGTCGGGCGCGACGCCCGCGCGGCGCACCGCCTCCGCCACCGCCGCGGCGCCGAGGCGCGCAGCCGGCACGGTCGCGAACGCGCCCTGGAACGCGCCGATGGGCGTGCGAACTGCGCTAGAGATGACCAGGTTCACTTTGGACTACCTCCGGTCGACCGGCTGCAGACGTCGGCCCGCTGGGCCCGCCCGGCTCCCCGGTCTCGAGTTACCGCCAGCGTACTAGGCCGACGGCCCTCAGCGCCTGAACGTGACGACGGCCGGTATCCCGTTCCACTCGACCTGCAACGGGGCGTAGAGGTCGAACCCGGCGGGCAGGAGCACCACGCCAGCGACGGGTTGAGTAGGACCGACGCCGTCCGGGGCGCCACCGAGCACCAGCAGGCGGTACGGGTACCTGACCTCCAGCTCCCTGTCGCCCTGCGAGAACCGCAGCGCCGGCTCCCAACTGCCGTCGGTGAGCGCCACGACCTGGAGCAGGAGGAGGTTGTCGCCGGCGCCCGCGGCCTCGACCGCCTCGTCGAGGACGGCGTCGACCGAGCGGGTCAGGTCGGGCCGCGCGATGGGCAGGAGCGCGAGGTCCAGGAGGGAGAGGCTGACGTCGCCGTCGAAGAACCGTAGGACGGGCACGCCGCCTGGCAGCGCGTCGGTCTCCCACGGACTGTCCGCGCCAGCTGCGACCGGGGTGGGCGGCGCTCCCGGGAAGGCTTCGAGGGCGAGCTGGTACTCCTCTCCGCCGGGAGCGACCAGCGCGTCCCCGGCGACGGGAGCGACACCGACGAGATCGAGCGCGGGCAACGGCGCCCACCAGTCCGAACCGAACAAGACCACCGGCGCGCTCAGGCTCACGTCCTCGGGGCCGGCGTCGCCGGGCCGTTGCTGCAGGGCGTCGGACGAGCCAGCGAAGAAGGTCACCACGCCCTTGACGCCGCGGAACGTCAGCGCCGCGCCATCGGAGGTGGCGACGGCGCCGATCGCCCTCGCCAGGGTCGTCAGCTCCACGTACACGGTGCCGCCGCGCCGCGCCGCCCGCAGCGAGCGGGCAGCCAGCGGGCTCTGGGCGAGCATCGGGGGGAGCGACAGGAGGACCGCGAGGAAGAGCGTCGCGGCATGGCGCGCGGACGGGTACTGCATCGTAGGCGAGCGTAGCACGCGCGTCCAGAGCGCTAGAATGGCCTATCTGGGCCGCCGGCCAGGCGCTGGCGGCTAGGAGGCGGGCGACCGCCGACGTTCACGAGCGCGAGCCTCGCGAACGCGCGGTGCTTGGCGAGAGGAGCACGAAGACCATAGAGAAGGTTCACGGGCGCACTTCCGGGCTGAAGAGCAACCAGGTCAAACGGCTTAGCAACCTGTACCGGCGGCGGGTGCCGCCGGAGGCCGCTGTCACCGGCGAGGTGGCGCGCGCCATGGCCGAGCTGGCGGTCGAGTTGAAACGGGGCGTCTGCCTGCTAATAGACAGGCGCGGCCGGGTGCTCACCGTAGCCGTCGGCGATGCGGTCGATACGCCGCTGCCGCCCGTCAGGGGCGAGGCCGAGGCACGGCTGTACGGCCTGCGGCTCGTGCACACGCACCTGAAGCCCGGCGGCCTTTCCGGCGCCGACCTCACGACGCTCTTCATCAACCGGCTTGACGCCATGGTCGCCATCGACGTGAGCGAGGCGCGCGACCAGCGTTCCGGCGTCGCGGTCGGCGCGGCGCACCTCGCGTTCGTCGCCCCGGCGACGAGCGACGAGGAGGACTGGCTCATCGAGCCGCCCATGAGCGTGCGCGCCTTGGAGGACATCGACTTCCTTGAACGCCTGCGTGCGCTCGAGGAGGAGCTGGCGCGCTCGGACGCCGCCCGCGAGGTCGCGCGCAGCAGCGCGGAGCGGGCCGTGCTCGTCGGGCTCGCCGCCAAGGAGGGCGCCTACGAGACGGAGTCGCGCATGAGCGAGCTCGCCGAGCTCGTCAGGAGCGCCGGCGGCGAGATCGCCGCCGTGACCGTCCAGCACCGCGACAAGTCTGACGCCCGCACGCTCGTCGGCGAGGGCAAGCTGCAGGAGGCCGTCTCGCTAGCGTTCCACGAGGACGCCGACCTGCTCGTGTTCGATCGCGAGCTCTCCCCCGCCCAGGCGCGGGAGATCGAGGCCTTCACGAAGCTCAAGGTGCTCGACCGCACGCAGGTGATCCTCGATATCTTCGCCCAGAACGCCAGGGGCCGCGAGGCGCAGGTGCAGGTCGAGCTCGCTCAGCTGCACTACCAGTTGCCACGCCTCGCCGGCCGGGGCCAGGCCATGAGCCGCTTGGGCGGCGGCATCGGCACGCGCGGTCCCGGCGAGACGAAGCTCGAGGTGGACCGCCGCAAGATCCGCGACCGCATCGCGAACCTCGAGGCCACGGTGGACGCCGTGAGCAAGCGCCGTGGCGAGACGCGCAAGCAGCGGCGGCGCGGCAACGTCATGACCGTGGCGCTGGTCGGCTATACGAACGCGGGTAAGTCGACGCTCTTCAACGTCCTCGCGAAGTCCGACGTCCTGGCGCGCGACGCGCTCTTCGCCACCCTGCGTCCGACCAGCCGGGAGGGGTGGCTCCCCGAGCTGGGCGGCAGCGGCGGCAAGGTCGTGTTCACCGACACGGTGGGGTTCATCCGAGATCTCCCCGATGAGCTCGTCAACGCCTTCAGGGCCACGCTCGAGGAGCTCCACGACGCCGACCTCCTCCTCCACGTCGTCGACGGCGCGACCCCTGGCGCGCCCGACCGGGTGGACGCCGTGCGACGCGTGCTATCCGACCTAAAGCTCGAGGTGCCTGGGCTCGTCGTGCTCAACAAGCTCGACGCGGCCGACCGCGGCGTCATCGAGGAGCTGGGGCGTCGGTTCGAGGCGGTGGCCGTGTCCGCCGTGACCGGCGAGGGGCTCGCCGAACTCCGGGCCACCCTGGCGGAGCGCCTGGGCAGTTCGAGCGCGGTGCCGCAGGCCGCCTCGGAGCCCCCGAGCCTCACGCCACTCACCGGCGCCCCGCACGGCAGCTAGCGTGACCGCATGAGCCTCACCGACCTGCGGGCGTACGTAGCCCGGCTGGAGGAGCGCGGCCAGTTGGTACGCGTCCGGCAGCCCGTGTCGACGTACCTGGAGATGGCCGAGATCGCCGATCGCCTGGTCAAGGCCGGCGGGCCGGCGGTGCTGTTCGAGCGGCCCGTCGACCGCGACGGACGGAGCCTGAGCGTTCCCGTGGCGATGAACCTGTTCGGGACCAGGGAGCGCATGGCCATGGCGCTCGGCGTGGCCACGCTCGACGACGTCGGCGAGCGCATCCGCTCCCTACTGGACGTCAAGCTGGGCGGCGGCCTCCTCGGCCTGATGTCGAACCTCCCCAAGCTCCGCGAAGTGGCTACCCTGCCCCCGAAGCGGGTGCGCTCCGCCCCGGTGCAGCAGGTGGTCAAGCGCGGCGCGGAAGTCGACCTCGGCAAGCTGCCGGTGCTGACGACGTGGCCGAAGGACGGCGGGCCGTTCCTCACGCTGCCCTTGGTCGTCACGCGCGACCCGGAGCGGGGCGACGTGAACATCGGCATGTACCGCATGCAGGTCCTGGACTCCAAGAGCACGGCCATGCATTGGCAGAGGCACAAGACGGGCGCACGCCATCTCGAGTCGGCGCGGCGTCTCGGCAAGCCGCTCGAGGTGGCCGTCGCCATCGGCGGCGACCCGGCCCTCATCTACGCAGCCACGGCGCCGCTACCGCCCGTGCCGGGGCTCAACGAGTACTCGCTGACGGGCTTCCTGCGGGGCAGGTCGGTGGAGGTCGTCAAGGGCGTTAGCGTCGACCTAGAGGTCCCCGCGCACGCCGAGATCGTGCTGGAGGGGTACGTCGACCCGTTCGAGGAGCCCGTCATGGAGGGGCCGTTCGGCGACCACACGGGCTTCTACACGCTGCCCGACCTCTACCCGCGCTTCCACGTGACGGCGCTCACGACTCGGGCGGACCCTATCTACCCCGCCACGGTCGTCGGGCCCCCGCCAATGGAAGACGCCTACCTAATCGAGGCGAGCGAGCGCATCTTCCTCGAGCCGGCGCGCTTCATCCTCCCCGAGATCGCCGATTACCACAT
>JBDZVI010000051.1:0-22940 GCA_040255585.1 Deinococcaceae bacterium | reverse complement strand
CCAGTTGATGATCACGCTGCTGAAGGGGCATCGGCCGGAGCGGTACAAGGACCGCAGTTCGACGGAGCTCTCCGGCCCGGGCGGTCAGCCGTTGGCGCAGGGGTTGGTGCAGATCTACTTGCCGGGCAACGGCCGGGACGTCGAGGTTGAGGAGACGGCAGGGGAGGCGGCGCCGTCGTGATCGCCCTGGAAGTCGAGCCGGTAGCGAAGCCACGCATGACGCGCCGCGACAAGTGGGCGGAGCGTCCGGTTGTGCTGCGTTACCGGGCGTTCAAGGACGAGCTGCTCCTTGCGCTCCGCGCCAAGGGCATCCTGGAGGTCGCTCCTCGCGGTGTCCTGCGCGTCAGGTTCACGCTGCGCATGCCGGCCTCCTGGCCTGCGAGGCGCCGTGTGCTCATGGCTGGCGCGCCGCACACGAGTAGGCCCGATGTTGACAACCTCGTGAAGGCCCTCATGGACGCGACCCTGCGCGACGACTCGCACATCTGGATGCTCAACGCCGAGAAAGTCTGGGGACCAGAGGGCCGCATCGAACTCCTGGACAACGACCCATGGTGACCGAGGTGGACATCCAGCTTCTAAGGGCTGCGGCTAATGCGCTCTGGCCGTACCTCAAGGCCGACGCCTGGAGTCCCCACCGGCAAGTCCGCGCCATCAGCGCCACCGGCAACCCACGAGGGTACGGGTACTCGCCCGGCGCCATCCCAGGCCCCACCCCAACAGTCGAGCTCATCAGCGTCACCTGGCAGATACGCACCTGGCTCTGGAGCGACCAATGGCCAGGACGCGCCTGCTACGCCATCGAACTACGGAGAGCCGCGTACGAAGCCACTCTCTCAAGCCTGCCACACGCCGCCATCGCCGAGTACGAGACCGCGCTCGTGCAGGCCACCTGCCGCAAGCCGTTCCGCACCGAACTCGACGAGATAGGGGAGAGGCGCTTAACTCGCAACCGCAACGACAAGGCCGTTACGACCCTTGCCGCCTCGGCCCTAGAGGCCATCGCTCTTCGAGCCGACCTAGAACTCATCCCCGAGTATGTGGAGCGTGCCCTGATCGAGGATGACGAGATCAGCCCTGAGCGCGTGACCGCCGCGGCAGTAGCGGGCTTGACTTGACCGTCATTTTCGGGGGTGTCATGATGCTAGCGAGTAGAACTGACTGAGAGCCCCGCCGACCCCCCGCGGCGGGGCTCTTCTTTGCTGCAGCGGCTCAATCCCGCGATAGCGGCTATTGCCTGCGGAGCGCCGGTCCTGAAATCCAGCCGGCGTCTACGTGATATGTGCCTGTACGCCACTCCCTGTTTGGCTTGTCGTAACCACAAGCGACTCTGAAAGCGGTGCGGAGCCCGCGTCTCCATGTAGAAGACTCACGCTCGTGACCCGCCTCAAACCAGATGCATTCAAGATCGAACTTTAGGAACATGGTTACATGTGACGGTCCTATGCTCTCGGTAATGTACGCGAACTGCGGCAACTTAGCTAACGCTTGGACGAATGGCTCAATCAGCTCGTTCTGAAAGTCGAGTCGAACTTGCTCATCCGCGCCGAGCGGGAACTCGAGCGAGTAACCAAACGGCTGTTCTTTCATCATGCGCGTTAGATCGTGGTAGTCAGGCTCTGTCAGATCGCTATCCGCGGCGGGGGACGGGGTAACTCGCAGGTGGACCGGCACGTAACGGACAATGACCTCGTACGCACGTGACCTTCCCGTGTTCGTAACAAACAGGTCCTCATCAACAACTGTCGAGACCCACAAGCTGGGCCGTATCTGTCTCCGACTGAGTGACCAGTCCAGCAACTTGGTTGCAGCTCCTCCCACAGCCCCCGCTGTGACAGAGAGAATCACGCTCCATATGTCGGCCACGACATCGAGCTTATCAAGGTAACGACCGGTTGACTTGGTCGCTGGAAGAGGTGACGGTGGTGGCCCCTGCGCCCCAGGTTGCGATTCGCCCGCAACGTGGCCCCCAAGAGCAGTTCCTGGCCAGCTCCGCGGACATCGTCATCGGTGGTGGTGCCGCCGGCTCCGGCAAGAGCTACGCCCTCCTCATGGAGCCACTTCGACACCTAACCACCGTCAAGGGCTTCGGTGCCGTCACCTTCCGCCGCACCGCCGTACAGGTCCGCAACGAAGGCGGCCTCTGGGATACAAGCGAGGAACTCTACGGTCCGCTCGGTCTCAAGCCCAAGGAGAGCGTCCTTGAGTGGGAGCACCCGGCCACTGGGAACACCCACAAGTTCGCGCACCTCGAGCACGAGAAGAACATCCTCGACTGGCAAGGCAGCCAAGTACCGTTGATCCAGTTCGACGAGCTGACGCATTTCACGGCGAAGCAGTTCTGGTACATGCTCTCCCGGAACCGCTCGACGTGCGGCGTGCGACCGTACGTACGCGCCACCACCAACCCCGACGCCGACAGTTGGGTCGCCGATCTCATCGCTTGGTGGGTCGATCAAGACCCCAACAGCCCGACCTTCGGTCTACCCATTCCCGAGCGGTCCGGCGTCCTGCGATGGTTCGTTCGCGTTGGCGGTGAGCTCCAATGGGCCGCGTCGGCGCACGAGCTGCGAGACCGGCACCCGGGCAGTGAGCCGAAGAGTCTGACCTTCATCGCCGCGACGTTGGATGACAACCCGGCTCTCACCAGCAAGGATCCCGGCTACCGCGCCAACCTTCTCGCACTCGACCCCGTGGAGCAAGCTCGCCTCCTGCACGGCAACTGGAAGGCCCGCAGGAGCGCCGGGACGATGTTCCAGCGCTCCTGGGTTCCCATCCTCGACGTCGCACCAGCACTCGTGCGGGAGGTGCGCGCCTGGGACCTCGCCGCCACTCGACCCACGCCGGACAACCCGGACCCCGACTGGACGGTCGGCTTGAAAGGCGGCATCACGAGCGATGGGCAGATTGTCATTATGGATCTTGTCAAGGCCAGAGAGAATCCGGGCGAGATCGAGCGGCTGTTCGTCGCCACGGCCACAGCCGACGGCAAGACCGTTGTGCAGCGCATCCCGGAGGATCCTGGGCAGGCTGGCAAGAGTCAGTCCCGCACGTACATCAAGCTCGTGCCGGGCCACACGGTCAGGGCGGAGCGCGTCACTGGCGACAAGGTCACCCGCTTCGGCCCCGCAAGCGCGAGGGCTTACAAGGGGCTTATCAGCGTCACTCGGGCGCCGTGGAACGATTGGCTGTTCTCGCAACTCGAGGCGTTCCCCGACCCGAAAGCACACGACGACGCCGTGGATGCGCTCAGCGACCTCGTTGACGAGCTCAACGGTCCAGTCCGCGCCGACCTAGCCAAACTCCGCCGCGCCGCCGGCATCACCGAAGGGAGGTAGCCCAGATGATCGAGCAGCTCGTGAAACGCGCCCGCCTCCAACGCATCACCAACCGAGCCACCGACCTCGACGACATCCACGGCATGCTCGAAGGCACCTGGACACCCACAGGCGGCCACTTCACACCCAAGTTCGCGCCAGGCACCGCCCGCGAGAAAGCCTGGGCTCGAGCCATCAAGCAAGTCACAACGGCCGTCCCCATCATCATCTCCAAGACCCTCGCCGGGCTCGACCTCGCCGGAATCACGTGGAGCGACGAAGCCGGCGACCGCGGCGACCAACTCCTGCGAACCCTCAACCTGCCGGATCTCGCCAGAGATCTCGTTATCGAACTCCGCCTCACAGGTGTGGCTGCAGGCATCGCCAGTCGACCCTCTGGCACTGACACTCCGACCGTCACCAGCCTCCGCGGCGTGAACGTTCCGTACGTCGACCCGATCACACGCACCGTCACCGGCTGGTACCGCGCCTTGCAGCACGTCAACGACGCCGGCCGCCTCACTTGGTGGGTGGACGTGTTCGAGTTCACCAGTGACGGGCATGCTATCCAGCGCGTTTGGCGTGACCTCGACTCGCCCACCGAGCTCGGTCGGCGCCCCGACAACGAACTCCCCGGCGCTGCCAGACCTAGGTACACCCTGAACGGTCTGCAGGACGACGGCCTGCCGTCGAGCACCGTGCTCGCCAACATGGGGCGCATCCTAGGCCTGTACGCCACGGAGCTCCGCCTAGCCACCGTCGAAGAGCTAGCCAGCTTCCCAATGCTCCTTACCCGCGGCGATGCCGAACTCGACAGCATCGGCCCCGGCGAGGTCATCACCGTCGACCAAGACGGCGACGCCAAGTGGCTAGATCCCGGAGACCTCAGCCAGTTGCGCGAGCAAGTGACCCTGAAGCGCGAACTCGTCCGCGAAGCATTTGCCCTCCCCGGCGGCGCCCTAGGCAACGAGACCCCGAGCGGAGAAGCGCTCGAGGAGGCCAACCGCAGCTTCATGCAGGAAACCGCCCGCACTGGAGGCCTCGTCGAGAGCGTCCTCACCGGGGTCGCCAGTGACTACCTAGCCCTGCACGGCCTGCCGGGCGTGACGGTCAGCCTCCCCATCGACCGGGGCTGGCTCGCCAAGACGACACTACCCGTCCTCGAACAGGGTGTCGATCTCGGTGTGGTACCACTCACGGTTGCTGCCAGGGCCTTCCAGGCCCTCGTCGGAGCCGCCTACAGCGACGAGGAACTACAGACCTTCATCGATGACCTGCAAGCCAAGCGCCTAGGCACGGCACCGGGCTTCACCGGAGCAACTGACGCGGTGATGCCGGAATGACCCCAGACGAACTCGCCAGGCAGGCGGTCAAGGTAGTCGCCAAAGTCGAGAGGAGCACCCTCGCACGGATCTTCGCTCTCCTGAAAGTCGTCGAGGACGACGCACTCGGCCTTAGCGACATGCTGGCGACCCTCGACTCAACGCGCGCTCGAGTGTTCAAGGAGCTCCGCGCCCGCGAGGTGCTCGCCGCCGCGCGAGCAGCTCGCGAACTCCTTCAGCTGGGCGCCGAATCCGGCAGCATCGCCCCCGTCCTCCGGGAAGGCATCGAGGCCGTCTACCGAGCCGGTGTCGAAGAGGCGATCAAGGCCGCGACTGCTACCGGTCTAGTGACGAACGTCGAGGCGGCGCGCGCGATCATCTTCGGTAGCGGTATCGACTTGGAGTTCGTTTCGGCCCTCACGCGCATCACGTTGACGCAGCTCCGGAAGGTTGGGGAAGCGGGTCGTGACCGCCTCGAAGAGGCTCTAGTGCGCGGCGCCGTGCGTGGGGAGGGCCCGCGAGCGGCCGCCCGGCTCGTGCGTGCGGCCGTCGATGTCACGCGGCACGAGGCCGAGCGGATCACCCGAACAGTCTTCAACCGAGCGAACAACGAGGCCCGCAAGATCGCTTTCGACGACCCCGCCCTAGCTGTCGAATACCTTCAATGGAACGCCACGAACGACGTGCGGACCTGTCCCATTTGCGCCGCTCGGCACGGGCTCGTCTGGCGGCGTGACCAAGCGCCGATCGCAACCGTGCATCCGCATGACCGTTGTGTCCTCCTTCCCTGGAACCCGGCAACGCCCGAGGCCAGACGCGGAGACGACTACTACCGCCGAACTCGCGCCGAGTTGGCCCGACAGATTCCAGACGGCAAGCAGGCAAGCCCTACGACGCCCGGGCCGTTCGAGGTCAGCGACGGCATCACCGTTCCGCCACCCGCCTGGACCCCCGAAGGAGGTTGGAGCCATGGCCGATAAGGTCGTCACCGTCATCGGCACCAGCGGCCTGATCGCAAAGGTACAGGCGTACCGGGGTGCCTCACGGCAGAGGGTTGCGACCGCCACAACAGAGATCGCCAAGGAGGTCTTCGCTGAGTCTCAGCGAGAAGTGCCTGTTGACACCGGCAACCTGCGGGCCTCCGGTCGCGTGGAGCCTGCACTGCCCGAGCGGCTGACCGCGACAGTTAGCTACGGCGGTACGGCCGCAGGGTACGCGGTCATCGTTCACGAGACGCACAAGACGAAGAGCAAGTACCTTGAACGTCCAGCCCGCGCCGCGGCCAAAGACTTCCAGATGGCCGTCAAGGAGGCCCTGAAGTGGCGCTAAGATGCGCCGAGTGTTCAGAGCCGACCTCACAGCCTGGTACTGGGCCTCCGACGGCCAACTCCGCGAATGCGTTGTCACCACCGTCGACGACACGCAACTGGTCCTGGACTTCGAGACGCTCGAAACCGTGAACGTACGGCCTGAAGACGTCCTGATCGAGCGCCCGGAACTTTAGGGCGGCCGATTCGTCACCGTTGGTCCAAGCGTCTAGATAGTCAGTAGGAAGTGAGTGAGCCGCCGCCCCGCCCTTGGCGGGGCTTTTTCGTTGGCGCCGTCCCTTGACGGGGCGGGTAAGTCCGTCCACCGTTAGCCGCTCTGCCAACCCTGGAGGTTGAGACCATGCCCGAAGACACCCCCCAGGCCCCGGAGGCCACCACGCCAGCCGCGCCCGAAGCGCAACCGGAAACGTTCGACCGGGAGTACGTCGAGAAGCTCCGCAAGGAGAACGCCACATACCGCCGAAAGGCGCAGGAAGCCCACGAGGCCGTCGAAGCTGCCAAGACCGCCGCGGAACGCGCCAAGCTCGACGAACTCGAGCGAGTCAAGGCGGAGAAAGCCGACGTCGAGAAGCGCATCGCCGAACTCGAACTCAGGTCGTTAACCGCCGAACGCCGCGCCGCCATCACCGGCAAGGTCGCTGACGCAACCGCCGCCCTGAAGCTCCTCGACGAGACACGCCACCTCGACCAGGACGGCGCCGTCAAGGTGGACGCACTCCTGACGGACTACCCGTTCCTCGCGCCGAAGGCACTAGCCGGCAGCATCCCTGCTCCCGACGCCACCAAGACCATCAACGCAGCAGACCTCCAGCGCATGACGCCGGAGGAGATCAACAAGAACTGGGACGCCGTCAAGGCCGCCCACACCAAGCCCTAAGGAGAACCCAACATGAGCGTCAACAACTTCGTGCCCCAAGTCTGGAGCGCCCGCACCAAGGCCCACCTAGACGCCAACCTCGTCATCGCCGCCCGCGCCAACCGCGACTGGGAAGCCGACGCCAGAAGCGGCACAGTCAAGATCAACGAGGTCGGCGACGTCCCCGTCGTCACCCACTCCAAGGGCGCCACCGTCGCCTATAGCGATCCCGCCTCCACCCAGCAGACGCTGAGCCTCAACCAGCGCAAGATCGCCGGCTTCAAAGTCGACGACCTCGATGCCATCCAGGCGAACATCAACCTCGTCGAGCGGTACAGCCGCCGCATGGGCGTGAGCCTGGCCAACGACATCGACCGCGCCATCGCCGGCACGTACACCGCCGCGGGCGCCGGCAACATCGCCCTCACCCTCTCGAGCCTGACCGCCGGCGACGTCCGCAAGGCGTTCGCCGACGCGGCCGCCATGCTCGACACGAACAACGTCCCAGCCGACGATCGCTGGGCGCTGCTGTCCCCGCTCTTCCAGGCGGCCATGTTCAAGGACACGGCCATCACGCAGGCCACGGACCGCGGTGACGCCGTCCTGGCAAGCGGCGCCATCGGGCGCTTCATGGGCTTCGACCTCTACCAGAGCAACAACCTGCTCGGCACGGGCGTCACCGTCACGACCACGGCCGATGAGCCGGTTGGCGAGACCAGCATCGCCGTCTCCGCCCTCTCCGCCGCCGTGCCTGCCGGTACGCTGCTCACCTTCGGCCCCGGGAGACAGGCGCGGCTCACGGCGAACGCCAACAGCGGCGCTACCACCATCACGGTCGCGCCCATCACCGTCGCCCTGCCATCCGGCAGCGTCGCAACCTACGTGAAGGTCAGGAAGGCCATGTTCGGCAGCCCACTGGCCATCACGTTCGCGCAGAACCTCTTCCCGACCGTCGAAGCGCTCCGCGATGTCGACACGACCGACGACTACGTGCGTGCCCAACAGAACTACGGGTACCTCGTCGTCGAGCCGTACGCCCTCGGCACCTTCACGGTCACCGAGGCGGCCTAAGCCATGCCCAGAGTGCGGAATCACCGCACCGGGATGGTGCACGAAGTGCCCGTCGGCCACCCCGCCCTCACGGACGGGCAACACGACGTGCTCGAAGACGAAGCCGAGACGGTAGAGGCCACCAACGCCACCGACAACGTGGAGGAGACCGAAGACACCCTGGATGGTCCTGTCGAGCCTGACGGCAACGACGCGGGCCACCCCGCCCTCACGGACGGGCAACCTAGCGAGGCTGTCATGCCAACCCCGCGGGCCAGGGCTAAGCGCCAGAAATAGGCGAGAGAGGAGGGTGTCGTGCCCTACGACACGAGCAAACTGCAAGCCGCAGACCCGACCGACATCGAATGGGGCCTCGCCTGGGTACGACACCTCCTTCGCGACACCGCCGCCCCGTACGCCTGGCAGGACGCCGAGCTCTATGCCACCCTCCAAGCCACCGCATGGCAGCACGAAGGCACCACCTACTACCGGCCGCACGAGGCTGCCGCCCAGATACTTGAAACCGACTCTGACCGACCGCTGGCGGAAAGCACGCTCGGAGCCAGCGTCACCAACCGCGACCCTCGGCAACTCGCCGCCGCAATGCGCCGCGCCGGAGCGTGGGTCAACGACCTCATCGCCGACGCCGCGGGCACCAGACCACCGTCCCGGCGCACCCTAGAGGTCGTCTGGTGAACGCCAGCCTCATCAACAGGTGGCTTCGCCAGACGGTCTCCCACCGATACCCAACCGGCCTGGACCAGTACGGGCAACCAACCTGGAGCGCCACCACTGAGGTCCGAGCCCGCGTCGTGCATCAGGCCAAACGCACCCGCACCCCGGCAGGAGAGGAGATCACCAGCACCACGCAGGTTCAGACGCTGGCGACCATCAACGTCGGCGACGAACTGACCATCGACGGCGTGCCGCGTCTCGTCCAGTCAGTGCAACGCGCTGACGGCGTGCACGGTGGCGCCACCATCAACGAGGCGATGCTGTGACCCCCGCAGACCGCATCCGCGACCACCTCGTGAGCCAAGGACTCGTCACATCCGGCGTCACACCCGGCAGCGCCTGGGTCTGCCTCGTCGGCGGCCTCAGCGACGCCCTGGCGGCACCACAGGTTGCCGTGCTCGACACCGGCGGCATCTACCCGTTCGAGTCGCACAACAGCACGCCACCTACCAGACCAGGCATCCAGCTACTCCTGCGGGGAACGCCCGGCACGTACGCAGCTACGGCCAGCAAGGCCCGAGCCATTTGGTCAGCGCTGCGTGCCGCCAGTCCCACCGGCATCATGCTCGTCACGCCAACCACCAGCCCCATCTGGCTCGGCATGGACGACCAGAACCGACCCGGCTGGAGCATGAACTTCCTCACCATCACCAAGGAGACCTGACCATGAGCGAGTACATCGCGAAGGGCACACTGCTCAAGAAAGGCACGAGCAGCCCCGTCACCATCGCGAACATCATGAACATCACGCCACCCAACCTCTCGCGAGACGCGCTAGAGACCACCAAGCACAACGACTCCAACCGGTGGCGCACATTCATCCCCGGCCTCGTCGACCCAGGCGAAGTCAAGCTAGACATCACCTGGGACCCCGCCGAGACCTCCCACGACTTCCTAACCGACCTCGCCTCGGCAACGATCGGCGACTACAGCATCGTCTTCCCAGACACCGCAGCCACGACCTGGACGTTCAAAGCCTTCGTCACCGGCTTCGAACCATCCGGCGAGGTGGACGGCCTGCTGTCCGCCACCGTCACCTTCAAGCTCAGCGGCCCTGTCGCCCTGGCTGACGACTAGGAGCGGCCCCTTCTTCCCCCGTCTATCGCGGGGGTATCTACGCACGAACTCAATATCCCTGGAGGAGCAATGGCGCGAGCCTTGACGCGAACCGTCACGCTGGCCGACGGCACGACGCTCACACTCACGGCGAACATGAACACGTTCGCGGACTACGAGGAACTTACCGGCAAGGCCATGGCCGAGCCGGACAAGACCATGCGCGGAGCCCGCGACCGCATCTGGGCGTTCCTGCACCAGGCACACCCCGACCTCACGACTAGAGACGTCGGGAACATGCTCGCCCCAGGCGACCCAGACTTCGAGTGCATCCTCGGTGCCATCCAGGAGCTCGCGGAGGCCATGAACCCCCCGGCGGCGGGGGCGACCCCACGGAGGGGCCGCCCCTAAGCGTCTTCGAACTCGAGGCACTAGCAGTCGGCCGCTTGGGACTGGCATCGGACGAGTTCTGGACGCTGACCCCTCGCCGGTTCGCGTTGATCGCCCGCGAGCGAGTATCCAAACAGGATGCAGACCGAGAAGCGGCCGATCGCCGCGCTGCTCTCATCGCTGCCGTGATCGCCAACCAGGGGCGCGGCAAGGGCAAGCGGCGCGTAGCAGTCGAGGACTTCCTGCCGCGTAGGTCCCCGTCTCGATCGGCGGCGAGCAAAGCTCAGTCGATAGAGGAAATGAAGGCCGTAATGCGCCTCTGGGAAGCGGCGACGGTCAGCGGTTAGGGCTGCTGCTCTGTGGCTCTCGGGGCAAGTACCACTAAGCCGCCGAGATGGAAATAGGCAACACCGCCGCCATCAGGGAACGGTGCCGTGGTGCCGATAACGAACCCGGTCTCGTTGATGGACAGAGGTTCCCACATTAAGTCGCTGGGGAGTCGTGCTTGGAAGTCGGCGAGCGGCAGCGTTTCGCCCTTCAGGCACGTGACCCCATCCGACCGGTTGAACTCTGCCGGGCAGTCCACTGGAGCCATCCACGTCAGGAGCAGGGCTAGGACGGCTTCGAACATGCATCCAGGATAGCGGGTGCCCTTCACGAGATTCTCACGCCCGGGAGGAGGACTCATGGCGACCCTAATCGACACCCTACAAGTCAAGTTCGAGGCGATCGGCGACCAGTTCGAGAGAAGCGTCAACCGACTCTTCGGGGGCAACGGCGTCCTGCCAGTGCTCGCCCAACGCGCCGCACTCGGCGTCGTCGCCGCCATCAGCGGCATGGCCGTCAAGGGCGCCTGGGAGTTCCAAGCCTTCGAGCAGTCCATGACCAAGGCGTTCCGCAACATAGGCGATACCAGCGCCGAGACGGAAGCCCAGCTCATCGACGGCGTGAGGAACATCGCCACCGAGTACGGCATAAGCGCCACGACCGTCGCTGACGCGCTCGCCGCGTACGCCTACGCGGGGCTATCCGTCGAAGACGCCCTCGAAGCAGTGGAGACAGCCACGCGTGGCGCTATCGCCGCCGATGCCGACCTCACCGACACCCTGACGTACATGGACGGCATCTGGAGCGCATTCAAAGGCCAAGGCTACGAGACCCAGGACGTCATGGATGTCCTCACGAGCCTGACCAGCAACGCTACCGGCGGCTTCAACAAGCTCGCCGACGCGCTAGTCGGCGTTGCGGCTCCAGCAGTCAACGCCGGCATCAGCCTCGAGGAGGCCGGCGCAGCAATCGGCGCCTTGACCTGGCTCGGGGTGCCCGCCGCCGAAGCCAGCACGCAGGTCCGCCGGGCACTCCAGGAACTCTCGGACAGTGGCAAGGGTGTCGGCGAGCAGTTCGCGGAACTCAGTGGGAAGACCTTCAAGCAGTTCATCGCCGACGGCGGCACCCTGAAAGAAGCACTCGACATCCTCACTGGTGGCCTGCAGGAAGGCCAGGACATCAGCCAGCTGTTCGGCAGCAGCCTGGCCGGCAACGCTATGAGCCTCATCTCCGCCGGAGAAGGCGCCGAGTACTACGACAAGGTCCTTGGCGCACTCACTGACAGCAGCGGCGCCACAGACAAAGCGTTCGAGCGCATGAGTGGCACCATCCAGTCGAAGACCAAGCTGCTTCTCGCCAACTTCCAAGAGATGACCCTCAGCCTCGGCGAGCGCCTCGCCCCCGCGATCGGCTGGGTGCTCGACGGCCTCAACAACGGCTTCCCCGCCGCACAAGCCGTCGTAGAGAGCGTCTTTGCTGGCATCGATTCCGCCGGCCAATGGCTCATCCGACAGTGGAACGCCTTCCAAACGGACACAGACGGCATCTACGCCAGCGTGCGCGGCATCATCGAAGCCGCAGGGAACGCCATCAGCGCCGTCTTCGAGTTCCTCGCTACTCTCTGGGAGAACGTCCTTCGACCCGCCTGGGAAGCTATCAAGCCCGTACTCCAAACCCTGTGGGATGGCATCAGCGTCATCATCAGCAACGCCTGGGACGCCATTCGCATCATCATCGAGACCGCCCTTAACCTCATCACCGGCGTCCTGAACGCGTTCGCCAGCCTGCTCCGCGGCGACTGGCAAGGCCTCTGGGACAACGTGAACCTCATCGTTCAGACCGCCTGGAACGGCGTCATCGGCCTGCTGCAGGTTGCAGCCAACGCCGTGCTGGAACTGCTAGGAACCAGTTGGGCAGAAGTCAGCGCTGTCACGCTGAACGCCTGGAACGGCATCAAGGAGACGACCGCAGCCGTTTGGCAGGCCATCAAGGATGCCCTCGCCGGAAACTGGGAAGGGATCGCCGACCTAGCCGGGGCGGCCTGGGCGCGCGTGGTTGGCGCCATCCAGGACGCCTGGTCCGGTATCGGGCGGTTCTTCGCCGACCTCTGGAACGGCGTGAACGGCATCATCCAGGCTGGGGTCAATGCGGTCATCACCGGCCTGAACGGCCTCATCAACGCCTGGAACGGCATGCGCTTCACCATCCCCACGATCACCGTCCCAGGCATTAGCTTCGACATCCCCGACTGGCTCGGTGGCGGGCATTTCGGCCTGGGTCCTTGGACGGTCGGCGGGCAAAGCATCGGCGTGCCGCAACTCCCCAGCATCCCGATGCTCGCCTCGGGCGGAATCGTAGACCACGCAACGTTGGCGCTCATCGGCGAGGCCGGCCCAGAAGCGGTGATCCCCCTCGACCGCCTCGACGACCTTGCAGGCGGCACCACTGTCATCGTCGAGCTCGACGGACGCGTACTAATGCAGGCCGTCGCGCCACGCCTCGTGAGAGAGGCGCGCCTCAAGACCGGCCTGGTAGGCGTGTGAGCCTTCACCTGTACACGCGAGACGCAGCCGCCGGCACGTGGGTAGAACGCGCCCTGCTCACCGACCTGTGGAGCATCACCGACACGCTGAACGAGCGGAGCACGGCTCGGTTCCGCCTCAGCGACGACACCGGCGTACTACGGTTCCTGCCGGGCCACGGAGTGAGGCTCGAGGACGACTCGCTCGGCATCCTGTTCGAAGGCTTCGTCGCCACCGCCAGCGAGAGCCGCCTCGGGCCGGGAGGAACCCGCACTCACGACCTAGACTGCCACGACCTGCACTACTTGCTGGACAAGCGCATCGTAGCCGGCGCCTGGACGAACACTACCGCCGGCGCGATCGTGCGCAGCATCGTCGCCGGCTTGGCCAGCGAGGGCCTAACGGTCGGGAGCGTTGCCGCCGGAGCGCAAGTGCGCGCCTTCACAGCGAACTACCGATCGGTAGCGGCCGTGATGCAAGACCTCGCTGATCGCAGCGGCTACTGGTGGCGCGTGAACGTCGACCATACCGTCGACTTCCTCGACATGACCACGCGCTTCGTACCCCTCACCTACGACGGAGACGAACTCACCCTGGACGGCGAGACGATCACCATCAACCCCGTCCCGTTCGGCCTGCCCCTGCCTCCACCCAGCCTGACCCTGGGGCCGGACGACGCCCTGGCCGACACCGTGGCGCACACGGCGGCAGCACCCAAGTTCCGGAACCGCCAATGGATCAGAGGCGGACGCGATACCACCCTGCAGCAAGTGGAGGAGTTCGCCGGCGACGGCGCGGCCCGCACCTTCCCACTCGGATTCGCCATGGCGAAGCAACCGAAAGTCGAGGTTGACCGCGGCAGCGGCTGGATCGAGGAGACGGTCGGTCCCGCCGGCATATCGACCGGCAAGCAGTGGTACTTCACATACGGCTCCGTGACCCTGACCCAGGACGAGACCGGTAGCGTCTTGGCCGCGAACCACCGCGTCCGCGTCACCTACTACGGTCTGTACAGCATCATCGCGCGCGTCGACGACCATGCCGGCCAGGCCGACCTCGCGATCCTCGAAGGCGGAACCGGCATCGTCGAGCACGTCCTGGACGACCACACCGTCACGACCCGCGCCGCGGCATTCGAGCTCGGCGGTGCTCTCCTGGCCGCCTACACAGAAGACAGCGAGACCCTGCGCTTCGCCACGGAGCGACTCGACATTCGCCCAGGACTGCTAGTCGCCACGACCTTCCCGCAAGCGCCCAACGAGATGCTCGTCACCAGCGTCGAGCTCTCCAGTCGCAACGGCATCCCCCTGGCCGTGGTGACCCTCACCGTCGGCCCAGCCGAAGGCAGTTGGGCGCAGTGGTTCCTGGCTCCCTTCCGCCTAGTCGAGGCCGCCACTGAACCGCTCGGCGCCGAGGTCGACATCGTCACAACCGTCCTCAACTTCAGCAAGACCTGGTTGGAGGCAGAGCGACCGAACATCTTCTTCGAGGCATTCCCAGGAAGTGGACTGTATCCAGATGCGGACCTGGTGCCGGCGTTCCAACATCACCACCGCGTGCGGTACATGGCGTGGCACCAAGCCGGCGTGGAGTGGGGCCGAAAGGCGCTCACGGACTCCAGCGACCAGGCCGCTAGCCCAATCGACACCACCGTAGTGCTTGGCACAACCGACGCGGTTGGCTCCTGGTCACACCTGTCCTGGTGGGGCGGAGACGCCGCTACCGGCGCGCTTGGGACCGGAGTGCGCCTCGAGCTGGTGCCCTACCCGTTCACGAAGACGAACGTCGAGGTCATGAACGTAGAACGTACCGACACGAAAGGATGGTGAGCGCGTGGCCTTCGCGAAGACCACATGGGTGGACGGCAGCGCCCCAGCGATCACAGCTGCTCAACTTAACCGCGTCGAGCAAGGCATCGCGGACGCGCACGCCGGCAACATCGACGCCAGCGCAATCGGAACCAACGAGCTCGCGAACAATGCAGTCACCAACGCGAAGCTGCGCGACAGCACTGCCCTGTCCGTCATCGGTCGGAGCGCTAACTCCACCGGCGACCCGGCCGACATCGCGGCGGCCACCGATGGCCACGTGCTGCGCCGCAGCGGCACAAGCCTCGCGTTCGGACAGGTCGCAACCGCCGGCATCGCGGACGCGGCAGTAACCAACGCCAAGGTCGCCAGCGGCCTTGACGCCTCGAAGCTCACGACCGGCACGCTGCCAAGCGCCCGAATCGCCGACGGTGGCGTGACGTCAGTCAAGCTCGCAGCCGGCACCAACGAAGCCCTTTGGGTCGGCGCGCGCCTAGCCGATGTCGGCTACCTCGGCATCGGCACGTTCGCCCTGCTGAAGAACACGAGCCCATCAGGCACAGGAACTGGTAGCACGAGGGCCGGCAGCAGCCTGGTCTTCTGCGACGTCGACGGCAACGCATCGCCAGGCCTCCAACCGAGCGGTACGTGGCGATGCCATGGCTACAGCGCCAGCCAGGGCCAGGCGACGCTCTGGCAGCGAATCGCATGAGGAGGGAACCCGAATGCCCAAAGTGAAGGTGGGTCGAGATCGAATCAACGTCCGGAAAGCTCACTGGGACGATAGCGGGACGATCACCCTCGAGGTGAAGCACCCCGTGTACGGGTGGATACCGTTCACTGCCTCTCCGACCGATAGCGAGGAGCACGGCCGGCTCCTTCACGCGGCCGGTGTTCGTGGCGACTACCCGGTAGCCGGAACCGCCCCGGTGAGCGAGCAGAACCGATGAGCCTCCGATTGGAGATGACATGGCCGAACTGGTGAACTCGGGGAACGTCAGAGCAAGCGCCGCCGTGGGTGGCATCCAACTCGACCTTGCACCCGATGCCGTTATCACCGAATCCGGCAGTAACTCGAATGGTTCCTGGGTCCGCTTCTCGGACGGCACGCAGATCTGCTGGGGGCCCGCCGGAACTGTGAGCGGGCTCACCACGACCACCACAACAGTCCAAGGCCTGACTGTCTATGCCTACACGCTTGCATGGACGTTCCCCAAGGCATTCGCGGCAGCGCCCAGCCTCGGCGCACCCAACCCACGCGTCCTGCTGAGCGGCACTACCCGCATCTCGCACCTCAACAGCGGGTATAGCAGTGGTGCCAACACCACCTCGGTGAATCTGCGCATCATGTGCCTCGCGGACTTCAATCAGGTCGAGGACCCGTACCCGATCGCAATCGGGAGGTGGCAGTGAGACGGGCCTACATGGACCGAAGAGCTAGTTGCGCGACGGCCGCGGAGTCGTAGCCGGGAACGAAGTCAGCGGGCAAGGGCACCCTGGAGGCGATGGCAGCATCGGCGTCACCGGGCGACCTGGCGGCGGCGGCGGCGGGCGAAGCGCACCAGGCGCAGCAGGAACCGTCGGCCCTATCGGTGGTGCCGGTGGCGACGGCATCACCCTCATGAGCATCGGTTGGGACGATGCGATACCCCTAGGTGCGCCCAGCGCCATCGCCGGCGGCGGAGGCGGTGGAAGCATCGGTGGGAGTGCCGGAGCCGGTGGGCTCGGGGGTGGCGGCTCGGGCGCCACGGCAGGGGCTGGCGTGGCTGGGGCGGCCAACACCGGCGGCGGCGGCGGTCGCGGCGGCGTCACCAGCGGCCTCGGTGGCGCCGGCGGCTCCGGCCTCGTAATCGTCAGGTGGATTGCGTGAGCGCATACGTCGGTGTTTGCCCCCCGCCCACGCTCACGAGACCGTCGCGCGTCGCGCGTGCCAGTAGCGCATTGGCGGTGCGGCGCGGCACGTTGAGGGCCTCCGCAACCTCGCCGGCCGTGAGTGGGCCGGCCTCTAACGCCAGCGCGAGCCGCGCGAGGGTGGGCGGCAATTCGGCGAAGCGCCGGCCCTCGTCCGTCTCCAGTCTGCGGCGGGCGTCGGGAGTGAGTCGCCAGTCGCGACCCGTCTGCGTGACCCACCCGTCCCCCTTGAGGCGCTTGAGGGCGTTGCTGACGGTCTCCGGCGCGCGCTGTACGGCGTCTGCGATCTCGCCGCGCGTCGCAGACCCCGACCGCAGGGCGTCCAGGAGGAGGCGCTCGGTGGGCGTCAGGCCGGGTAGGTCAGGCGCGGCGACGGTGGCCGCCCGCTCGACCTCGCCGTGTGCCGGTGCTGGTGCGTCCTCACGCCTCACGACGAGCGCCGACCCCACCACCTCGACCAGCAGGGCCGCGTCCAGGTCGCCATCAGGAGCCAATGCCGCGAGCAGGTCGCGGTCGATGACGATCCCGTGAGAGTTCCCAATGCGCTGTAGTCGCTTTCGCACGGCCATGGTCGCCGAGTGTACCGCGCGTGAGAATCCTCACACTCCAGCGCCATGTAAGAACCTCGTCAGGAAATCATGAGTACGCTCCTCATCAGCCAACGGGAATCCCCGAGGGCTGAACTAACCAGGCAACCGGGTCATCATCCATCCATCATCCCGGAAGCCGAATCGGAAGGAGCGCATCATGCGCAACCGCAAGACGCAGGGCTTCACCCTGATCGAGCTGCTGATCGTCATCGCGATCATCGGCATCCTCGCCGCCGTACTCATCCCCAACCTCCTCGGGGCCCGCCAACGTGCGTTCGACACGGCTGCGCAGAGCTGCGCGCGCGCGATTACGACGGGCATGGAGATTGCCAAGATCGATGCACCCAACGCGAATTACCCGACGCTGACGGCCATTGCCGCAGATGGCACCACCACGCCAGCGCTTGAAGGCACGAACGTGTGCGCGGGAATCACCATGGGCGCTGTGGCCGCGTCGACTCAAACCACATACAGCGTCGCGGTGCAGCACCCCCAGGGCCGCGCAGCGTACCAGGCCTCCCAAACCGGCGTCGCGACTATCGCCCGATTCTGATACTAGAGACAACATCGTTGAGCTGGCCGTCCCTTCGGGGGGCGGCCTTCTCTTTGGCGTGACAACCTAAACCAGCCAGCCCCGCCTCCCGGCGGGGTTCTTCTTTGCCCTCGCGCCCCGCCTTGTGCGGGGCTTTTCCTTTGGAGGTGGTTCCTTGATAACCCCACCCGTGGACCGGGAGGTCGGCGATCTCGCGCCCATCTTCCGAGTGCCGTTTCTCGCCTGGCTCGCGACTGCCGAGACGGCAGTCCCGCACGTCGAGTTCCGTATCACCGAGACCCGTCGCACCCTAGCGCGCCAGCAGTGGCTGTACGCCCAAGGTCGCGAAGAACCGCACCGAGAGGCCCCGCAAGTCACGTGGACACTCGACTCTAGGCACCGTTGGGGCCTCGCGGCCGACCTGGCCATGATTCGCCGCGCTACCGGCCAGCCCATCTGGGAAGTCAGCAGTTGGCAGTGGCTGTACCGCACCGTGCCGCTCGAGCCGTTCGGTCTGAAGCACCTTGGGCCGCTTGAGTGGCTGCATGTGGAGTACCTGTTCGCGGATCAGGCGATTGCTTCGGCTGCATCCTTGCAGCTCGTTCATTCGTGAGTGGGCGCTGGACGGCCTGGCTTCGGCGGCGCCTGATGCGGCGGTGTGTGCGGTCCTGATTGACCGCTGTCCAAAGGACGCGCGCTAGTTGCAGCATCCCCAAAGACCCCGAAAGCCAAACCGTGGGAGGAGGTGGTCCATTCGGCGGCAACGGCCCGCCGCACAACGCCACTGAAGGTGTAGCGCGAACCCCCGGCCCACCGCCGGGGGCCAATCCAATCCAACCGTCCTAGGCCCGCCGCGAGCGGGCCGTTCTCTTTGGAGGTCACATGCTCGCAAGATTCATCGTTCTCCTCGTCGGCCTGCTCGCCCAGGTGCTCGGCATCGAGGCCGGCCAGTCCCAATGGAGTGAGCTCGGCGTCGCGACGCTGTTCGTCTGGGGCAGCGTCGAACTGCTCCGCAAGAGCGTATTCAAGACCCTGGACGGGGTGGCCGTGCACGTCCTGGCGGCCGTCGTCGGCGCCGGTCTAGGCGTGGTGTTCGGTCTCGGCGAGATCGTGACGGGGTCCGTGGCCGACTGGCTCGTGTTCGGCATCCAGGCGACCTTCTACGCGACGGTGTTGGATCTCGGCCTGAAGAAGGCCGCGGGAAAGTCCTTGCCGGCGCCCTCGGAGACCTGAGTGCGCCGGCGCCCGACCCTGCTCCTCATCACGATCCTCGCGACGATGTCGCTCGCGAGCGCGCTCGCCGAAGGTGACCCGGTCGCGGCACCCACGCCGTTCAGCGTGCTGGCCGGCTCCACCATCACGTGCAGCTCTGCCTGGCCAAGCGCCACGATCGGCTGCTGGTGGGAGCGACCCATCTGGGTCGTCGGTGACGTTGAGCTCGCGCTAGGCGTGGATGCGCAGGCCGTCCTCTCCGGTGGCCTCAACGACGCACACTTGGCGCCGTACCTGGTCGTCGCCGCCTACTTGGAGACGTGGAGCGCCTGGCTGGAGGTGCGCCTCCCCGACCTGGGAGGCATCCCAGTGCTGGGCGATAGCGACTGGCTGCGCGCCGGCATGACTATTCGCGTTCCACCCTAGAGAGGAGGGGAGATGGACGTATTGAGCCTAGTGATCGGCTTCGCTGCTGGCGTGCTCCTGATGGGCATCGCCGGGCGCATCCGACCCCGCGACTAACGCGGACCCACAACCTGTCGCCGGCCGTCGACAAACCGACCGGCGACGCTATCTGACGCTACCGCCCACCTATCGGGCACCCCCACCCAGGAGGGGAGATGGACCAGGTGATGCTCACGACCCTGCGTCGTGACGTGGACGAGATCGACGAGATGGTCAGGGGAGACGGCAACGGCCGCCCGGGCCTAGCTGCCCGCCTCCGCCAGCTCGAGCTCAGAGATCAGGAGGTCGTGAAGATGCTCAAGGAATGGGAGTCAGCGAAGTCACAACTGAAGGGCGCCAGGGCGGCCGTCATCGCCGTCGGCATCATCGTCAGCCTGCTCGGTGGAGGACTCGGCATCGCCATCCTCGAGACGCTCAGGCGGTTGGCCGCGGGGTTACCCTAGGCATCGCGAAACCGCGACCGTGTCGCGGAGCATCTCTCGATGGGCGGCCTAAGACCCCAGCGGTACTCTAGGCACAACAGATTGCACTTAACGCGACCCGAAGAGCAATACCTGGTAGCAAGGTTGTCGGGGACGTAAAGCGCGAGCGTTCCCCTCCCTAAATGGGGGTTTACTTAGCCGGATTCGAGGGGTCAATATTACTGCAGATGGTTTGTCTCGTCAGGTGGGCGGTCGATGCCTGCCGTGTCGGATGGGGGAGTCGTTGATGGATTGGAAGCTTGAACATTTTCGATTGACGGTATTCCCATCCCAGCTTCCGGCAGATGAGGAGGCTATCTGGCGTGACGCAATAGGCTCTGAACCCGAGCGTGAAACGAAATCCAGAGAGTATGGTGTTAAGCGCTACCTGGCTGAAGCGTCGAGACTGGGTGGAGTTCTTCAATTACGCTGCCAGCAAGAGGAGCCGCGCCTCGATTGGTTCCTTGGGGCCGTGGCTTCCATAAGCGGAGCTGCACCCGAGTCCCCCATTGCCGGGGAAGTAGGCGAGTTCTACTCCGAAATCGTGAGCCTCATCCGCAACTCTAGTCGAGCTGTGGGCTTGAGCGCTAGCCGCCTCGCTGTGGGTGCAGTATTTCTTAGCCCGGTCGAATCGCGCGAAGTGGGATATCAGCAGTTGGATTCTCTTATTGAGGCTGTCAAAGTCGACCCTACAACAGAGGATTTCTTCTATCGAATCAACCATCCCCGCCCAGGCAGCGCTTACGCAGGAACCATCAACCGCCTACAGGAGTGGTCTGTGGCTCAGTTGAATAGGGTGAACGTAAATCTTGGATCCGGCACGTGGTCGGCCGCAAATCCCGACTTTCTTGTAAGGCTCGGCGTAGATGTCAATACTCGGCCGACCGGCGAGCTTATTGCGCCAAGTGACCACGAGAGAGTCTTCAACGAACTTCTGGGGACCGCTCTCAACCTTGCCACGCTTGACGACATGGCCACTGACGAATGATGCCTGCACAGTCCACTCGGACTGCGAGCAACCTATCTACGCAGCCCTTCATTCTGCTGGACTGGCCTAGTTCGGCCTCTTCGCCGCGCTCCGAGGCCGAGGGCAGCGGCATCGGACTTGTAGTTTCGAAGTTCGGACTCAAGCCCAAGCCGCCAATCTATGTTGAGAGCGAGTCGTCTCTCATTGGGTCTCGCGGGGCGGACTCATCCCGTTCAACCCCGAGCGCAGTGGGACCGTCGATGATGGGGTCGCTTGAGCAAGGTCATGTGGAAGCATTGATTCGCCGGCTCGGGGGTACGCAGGAGGCCAGGGGCATCGTCCAGCTGCTCTCAAGCGGCGTCGTCGAGCGCGTTGAGGCAATCATCAGCCGGGCCCAACAATTCATAAGTGGCGCCAGGTTCGATGTCGTCTTGACTCGTGCTGAAGACCCCTGGATTGAACCCGTGGTCGTCCTTATCTTATCGGAAGCCGCTCCCACAGAATTGGTTGCAGCAAAGCTGCGGTTTGATCGGGAGTGGTGGTTAAAGCAGGATAGAGACATGCTTGAACAGATTGGCGTGTACTTGGCATGAGCTTTGATTGGGGGGAACTGCTCTGGCTCGCTGAGGAGTTACAGGTCCTTGCAGGTTCAGAGGCCGACCAGTGCCGCTGCGAGGTGCTTCAAAGGGCGTCCATAGGTCGTGCGTATTACTGCATATACAAACTGGCCGAGAAGTATCACAACGACCATTGGGGTCGCCACCAGATTCGCCCTGAAGATGTCACACCTGCCGAGCGGCCCAAGGAAGACTATGCTAAATGGGGCTCCCACAAACTCTTCGCATTCTCGTTTGGTCAGCAACTCGAGAAGCACGTCAGCGATTCAGTCGCGAAGCAAGACCTTCTACTAGTCAAGCAGAACCTTGTTCAGCTACTCGCGTGGCGAACTAAGGCGGACTACAAAGACCGGTTTGATGATATTAGTAGCAGGGCGCCCATGGCAGTGAACTTTGCTCGCAGTTCAGTAAATACCCTAAGGTCCTATACCGCCTCCAGTCGATAGGTGATCGCAAGCGCCCTTGAAGGCACAGACTGATGCCGGTCTAGGTTCGCTTGATTGGGCCGCCCTACGGCATATCGCTCATCGGCTGGGGTCTCTGATCGTAGACGTCGTCGAGCGTCCGCCAGCTGACCCAGCGCGCGATCGTTGACCGTTCGCGTCGCGCTGGTACGCCCCTGGCGGTGGGCGGCTCACCCGGACGAGAGGAGAGGGCGGTCGACTGGGCATCCTCTGGGGTGATCTCCGGGGTCTGACGCGGCTCTGGCATGCCCGTGAAGATACCCATAGTTACTCTGGGTGTCAATGGCGTCAGCGCAATGTATCTGCTCCACGGCGCGCTCACAGCTGACCCCCAATTCTGACCCCCAATTTGGACGGCCACAGACCGCTCCAAACCGGCGGACGACTCGGGTCAGATCATGCAAGTGGCGTTCTGGATGGGCATAAACCGCTTGGCGCGCTTGTCGGCCGAAAGCTCGGCTCTCGTTTCGTAATCGGCAGGTCGTCGGTTCAAATCCGACCATTGGCTCCAACCCCCGAACCCCGTCTGGCATGGAGTTGCCTGGCGGGGTTCGTTGCCTCAATCCGGCGTCGAGGCCAGCTACGAGCTGGGCGGCCTGACGCTGCACGCCGGCCTGAGCGGGTGCGGCCGCCTTCTGGCCCTACCCTATGGCCGATGCTCTAGGATGTCCGCAGCTCAGCTCAAGGCAGGCTGTCCGGGCGCCATCGGGCGCCCCTGGCGCGCAGGAACACGGGCGCGCGGGAACAAAGGCCCGCTGTCGTGGCCTTCGATGCCAACCATCCGCGAGCCACCGGGCATGCAGGAGGACAGAGGTTGCGAGAAAAACACGAGTGCATGCAACGACTACGTTGTGCAACGCACGCGTTGCACATGCCTCGTGATTTCGAAAGACACCTGCTCCTCAGAGCCCTCGCACTCGGCGCGGCGTAGCATCCGGCCATGAGCGATGACCCACCGCCCAACCAGGAGCTGCGGCGCTTCCAGCTGCTGACCAGGGACGCGCACGGCC
>JBDZVI010000050.1:0-22997 GCA_040255585.1 Deinococcaceae bacterium | reverse complement strand
CGATGCCGGCGTGCTTGAGGGCCTCCATGAGGCTGAGGTAGGCGTCCGGCATGGCGACGTACTTGCCCACGATGGCGATGGACACGCGCTTGTCAGGATGACGCAGGGTCCTCACGGCCTCCTGCCAGGCACGAAGTTCGGGCGTGACCCGCTCCAAGCCCAGCATGCGCTCGACGAACCGCCCGACCCCCTGCTGCTCGAGCATCTCCGGCACGGCATAGACGTGGTCCGCGTCGTAGGCGTTGAACACCGCGTCAGCCTCGACGTTGGAGAAGAGGGCGATCTTGCGCCTGCCTGCCTCCGGCACGGCGAGTTGCGACCTGAGTACCAAAGCGTCGGGTTGGATGCCGACCCCGCGCAAGGTGGCGACCGAGTGCTGCGTCGGCTTCGTCTTATGCTCCTCGCTCATGCCCAAGTAGGGGACGAGCGTCACGTGGATGTAGAGGGTGTTCTCGCGCCCCTGCTCGAAGCGGATCTGGCGGATGGCCTCGAGGAACGGCAACGATTCGATGTCGCCGACGGTGCCGCCGACCTCGACCAGCACGATCTCGGCGTCGACCGTGTCGCCCGCCTCGAAGATGCGGCGTTTGATCTCGTCGGTTACATGCGGTATCACCTGCACGGTCTGTGACAGGTACGCCCCGCGCCGCTCCTGCTCGATGACGCGTAGGTAGACCTGGCCCGTGGTGACGTTGTTGCCGCGACCGAGGTCGACGTCTAGGAAACGCTCGTAAGTGCCTATGTCGAGGTCGGTCTCTGCGCCGTCGTCAGTGACGAACACCTCGCCATGCTCATAAGGTCGCATAGTCCCGGCGTCGACGTTGACGTACGGGTCTATCTTGACGGCGGTGACCCGGTATCCACGGGCGCGAAGGAGCGCCCCGATGCTCGAAGTCGTTATGCCTTTCCCGAGACTGGAGACCACACCCCCAGTGACGAACACGTACTTCCGGTCCATGATCCACCTTCCCGGGACTCAATCGTAACCCAAGCCGGTGCTGCCCCCGTGAGGATGCGCGGTGGCGGGGGCCGCCAAGGGCCGTTCCGGCGAGCATGGTACAGTCGCGCTCATCCCGCCGCGCTTGGTTTGGCGCGTGTGGCCGCGCGCATCGACTGTTGGACACGAGACGCTCAGGAGGCGTTGACCGAGGGTGAACGAAGGTGCTGAAGGTGCGGCGGAAGCGTCGCGGAGCCGCGTAGGTCGCAGGGGGGTCTTGTTCGTCATGACCGGCGCGTCCGGCGTCGGGAAGGACACCATCAGGGGCGCAGCCGCCCCCTTCCTGTCGGACGTCGCCTACTCGATATCCGCTACCACGCGGGCGCGGCGCCCCGGCGAAGAGCACGGCGTCCAGTACTACTTCGTGTCGACCACGGAGTTCGAGGCCATGATCGCTTCGGACGCCCTGCTCGAGTACGCCGATTACGTCGGCGACCATTACGGCACCCCGAAGGCGCCGGTGACGGAGGCGCTCGAGCGCGGCCAGGACGTGTTGCTCGAGCTCGAGCTCGTCGGAGCGCGCCAAGTGAAGCGGCGCATGCCGGAGGCGGTCATGCTCTTCATCGCGCCCCCGTCGCTGCGGGAGCTGGAGCGCCGGTTGCGCGGGCGCGGCACGGACAGCGAGGACAAGATCCAGAAGCGACTGGCGCGCGCCCGCGAAGAGATAAGGGCTCTACGGGAGTTCGACTACCTCATCGTCAACGACGAGCTGGAGCGGGCCGTCCAGGAGTTCGAATCGATCATCCGCGCAGAGCGGGCGCGGGCGCGGCTCGTCACGGACGCCGAGCTGGAGCAGTACCTGCGCTCTTGAGGTCATGGCTGCCGAACGCCCGCCGGCCGCGAACGCCCGATACCGTGGTGAAAGAGCGGCGCTTGGGTTATGCTGGCGGGTCTAGCGAGCGCCTTAGGCGCTCGGGAGTAGCGAACAGACTCGCGTCGTCGCGGTGGCGGGCTCGGAACCCAGCCCCTGGGCAGCGACCGAGCGTTGCACCACGGAGGCACCAGATGGCTCAAGAAGGTTACGACAAGCTCATCTCCCTGACGGATTCGCGTTACAGGCTTTCCATGATCGTCGCGCGCAGGGCCGCGCAGTTGAAGATGGGCCTGCCGACGATGCTCGCGCCGGGAACGCTCGACAGCCTTGAGAACAGCGTCACCGTTGCCATGAAAGAGGTCGAAACCGGGGCCGGCATCGTCTGGGGCGACGACCTACCCGTTCAAGACGAGCTGAAGCGCCTCGTAGAGGTGCCCAAGCGCGAGCCGTCGAACGCCTACGTCGGTACGCCGTTCGACGACGAGGACGACGACTGAACGAGCGAGCCGAGCGAACGTCGCTCCCGCCCAGATGCCGCCGCCGGTTAGGAACCGGCGGCGGTGTTGTTTGCCGGCGCCGTAGGTGTGACGAGGTGTCCGGGCGGTGCCTGGGGCACCGTGGTGAAGGCAGGGGCACGGTCCGGAGGCGTCCGTCGCGACGCTCCGCGTGCGTAAGGTTCCGGATGCTAGAATGAATATTCATGCCCAGCAAGGAGCAGCGCCAGAGACTGATAGCCGAGCTCGTGCAGGAGGAGTTCATCTCGACCCAGGCGGAGATCGCGGAGCGCCTTGCCCAGAGCGGGATCAAGGTGACGCAGGCGACCATCAGCCGCGACGTGACCGAGTTGCGCCTCGTGCGCGTGCCGTCGGGGCGAGGCAGGCACCGCTACAGCGCCACGCCGCTCGTCATGCAAGACGACGTCGAGCGCGAACTGCGCGACTGCTTCAAGCGCTTCGTGCGCAACCTGGATAGGGGAGAGAACGTCCTCGTCGTGAGCACGGACGAGGGACATGCCGCCGGCGTCGCGTTCGTCATCGACAAGCTCGAGCGCGAGGAGATCGTCGGGACGCTGGCCGGCCAGAACGCCATCCTCGTCGTCGCTCGCACGGTCGCCGTAGCGACGGAGCTACTCGCGGAGTTCGAGGGACTGCTCGACTGAAGGGCGCTCGCGTCTTCCAGCGTCGAAACCGGGCTCTCATGATCGTCGTGCTAGCCTGGAACCGTTCTGGAGGAACATAGATGCCTCGTCCAGCCCGACGTATCCTGCTGATACTCATCGCCACGGTGGCGGCGCTCGCCCCCCTGTCGGTCGCCTTCGCCGCCACCCTCGCCATCCACCCGTTCGCCAGCGACGACCCGCTGTTGGGTTTCGCCGTAGCGGACGAGTTGGCGGCCGTCTTTGAGACCGCTTCCTCCGACGCCGTGCTGGTCCTGGGCCCGGAGGTGTCGGGCGGCGCCATCCCGCCGCTCGTGGCCGAAGGCGGGTTCGTCGGGCTGTCTCGGGTCGTCGGCGGAGACGTCATGTTCGGGCCGGCGGGGGCCGACCTTCTGCGCACCGGCCTTGGGGTCGATGTGGCCGTCACGGGCCGCATCCTCGTCATGGAGGACGATTTCAGCTTAGAGCTCGAGCTTGTCGGGGAGGACGGCGCCGTCCGTACCACGCTCACCGCGCCGCACGGTCGCCGCGACCGGTTGGTGGCGCAAGCGGCGCGCGTCGTCGCCAAGGCGCTGGCCGGTGGCGGCGGCTCCGCGCCGGTCGCTGGTCCCGTTCCAGGCGGGCTGGGCCTGACAGGCGCCGGCGTCAGGGCGCCCGCCCTGGAAGGTTCGTACGCCAGCTACATCACGGCCGTCCTCTACGCGGCCGGCGGGCTGGTGACCGACGCTGCCACCGTGCTCGAGAACGTGCCCACGGCCGACCTCTCGGAGCACGCCCTGCTCTTCAAGCAAGACCTTGCCGCCGTGACGGGGGCGGCGGCAGACGACTCGCAGCCGACCGACCTCGGCACGGCGCGGCTGCTGCGCCGTGCCGTGCTCAGGCTCGGACTCCCGACCTTCGACGACGCCGCGACGGCCGACGCCTTCGCCGCCGTCGCAGCGGCTACCGACCTGCCCTTGGCCAACGCTTGGACCGCCGTCATGGCCGTCAGTGCCGGCGACATCGAGAGTGCGCACGCGCCGCTCGCCGCCGCGGAGGCGGGGGGCTACGCCTACGCCACGGCGCTCGCGGCCTCGCTAGCCTTGGCGACCGGCGATCTGGACGCCTACGCCGCCGGCGTGGGACGAACGATCGCCGGCGGAGCGCATGGCGGCAGCGCGGCGCTCCTCGGCGCGAGCGTCACCGCCCAGATGGCGCAGGACACGCAATCGGAGAAGGCGGCGTTGCACGAGCTGGGTCGCGCCGCCCCCTTCCTCGCGTACCCCTTCGAGCGCCTGTCGTTCATCGCGTTCGACGAGGCGGATGCCGGTGCCGCTGCCGAGGCGCTCGCCGTGGCCGTACAGCTCGACCTGGAGTCCGACCTCTACTGGACGAACCTCGGCTGGTCCTACTACCTCCTCGGCTTCCTTGAGCGTAGCGAGGCCGCCTCGCTACGCGCCGTCGAACTCGACGCCAACCAGTTCATCGCCAACTACAACATCGGCCTCGTGCGCTCAGTCACCGGCCGCCTGGACGAGGCCCTCGACGCGTACGACCGCGCGCTGCGCCTCGATCCCAGCGTGGACGACGAGGCCATCAAGGACCTCGAGAACGCCAGGAGCCTCTACCCGGGCGCCGTCGCCGTCCACTACTCGCTCGGCTACCTCTACGACGCTGAGGGCCGCAGGGCCGATGCGCGCACGTCGCTGCGCACGTTCGTGAGGCGCGCGAGCGCTACCGGTCTCTACCCTGAGTTCGTCGCCGCGGCCACCCAGCGCCTCGTGGTGCTCGACGCGCCGCCGCCGCCGCTCGAAGTGCTCGGCGACGTGACGGCCCACCTCGGAGTCAGGGGTCCTGCCGCCACGCCGTTCCACCCGGGCGACATCCTCTACCCGGCCTTCGAGGTGAGCACGCCCGGCGACGAGCTTCCCGCGAGGCTGCACGTCACGCTCACGCTCGCCGTGGGCGACGCCGGTGATCTGGTGGTCGAGGCCGACATCGACGTCCCGGCCGGAGCCGTCGGGTACGTGATCGACACCGTTGGGCTGGAGCTGCCGCTCGACCTGGACGCTGGCACGTACGAACTCGGCGTGCGGGCAGAAGGGACGGACGGCGAGGTAGTGACGGCCCAGGCGAGCTTGGACGTCTCCGGCGCTCCCATCGACCTCAGGCGCCTCCTCGGCAAGGGCATCGTCATGACGGGGCTCGAGAACTCCTTGCCCCTCTACTCCGCCAAGGACCTCGCTACGCCTGAGCGGCTGGTCGACGCCCTCGTCGATGAACTCAGGGCCAGCGCGCCAGCCGCCGAACGCGCTCTGCCAACCATCGAGGACGGGCGCTTCGCCGGGCTCTCCGGCGGCGCCCTCTTCTCGGGAAGCTCGGCGGAGGATGTCGAGGACTACCTCGCCTACGTGCTCGCCTCCGACCTCGCCGACTACCGCTTCGTCTTCGTCGACGGTTACGCCCAGTGGGCGATGGACGGGGCGCCGGCAACTCCCTGAAGCCCGGTCGGACTCCCTGCTGGCGCCGGCAGGGAGCCGATCCATGATGGCCTCAGCCGCCCCCGAACAGGCGGCCGAAGATCCGGAAGCCGGCTATGTAGGTTCCGCTGGCGGAGCCGATGGTCGTGAGGATGAACACGAGCAGCACCCTCGCCGCCCGGTTCCGCCACCAGCCGCGCCACGTCGTCACGTCGTGGCGCAGGGCCTCGAAGTCGCCGACGCTCGGCCGCTTCAGCCACAACTCCGTGCCCGCCGCCACGAACCCGACGCCGATGAGAGGGTTGAGAGCCGTGAACGGCGACGCCACGGCCGCGACAAGCACGGTGATCGGATGCGCGAGGGCGGCTAGCGCCCCCGCGGCGCTCAGCACCGCATGGATCAGCGTCCAGTCGGTCAGGAGCTTGAGCCCGATGTCGGGGCTGCGCAAGAAGCCGATGACGAAGCCGAGGAGGACGAGGGCGACGATGGCCCACGGCAGGACCTTGCCGACCTTGCCGGGCGGCGGCACCTGCTCCAACCGACTCACTTGGGAGCCGACGTCCGGAGCCGCCGCCGCGAGGCCGGCGGCCACGCCCTTGAGGTGGCCTGCCCCCATCACGGCGAGGACTTCGCGATGGCCGCGCCCCTGCTGGACGAGCCGCGCCACCATGTACTCGTCGCGCTCCTTGATGAGCGGGACGTAGATGCGCTCGCTCTTGCTCGCGAACTCGTTGAACGTCGACTCGAGCAGGTCGCCTTCCTTGAGCGCCTCGACCTCCTCCTCCGAGATCTTCTCGTTGCTGAACGCGGAGGCGAGCAGCCCGCCGAAGAGGGTGAGGCGCTGCCACCAGGGGACGTTGGCGTAGACGCGCCGCAGCGTCACACCGATGTCGCGGTCGATGAGAAGCAGCGGTAGGTTGGCGGCCTTGGCGGCGTGCATGGCGGCCTTCATCTCCGCGCCCGGCTCGACGCCGAACTGCTCCGCCATGCGTTGTTGGAAGGCAGAAAGCGCGAGGTTGACGGCGAGCATGCCGGCCTTGCCCTCGCGCAGCACCTTGAAGAGGTCCATCTTCGAGTACGCGTCCGGGTCGGAGAGGGAGCGGTAGCGGCCGGCGTCGAGCTCGATCGCCACGGCGTCGAAGCGACCGCTCTCGACTAGCCGCGTCACGGCGGCGGCGCTCGACTTCGAGACGTGGGCGGTCCCCAGGAGCGTGTAGCGCACACCGTCGCGCTCCACGACCTCGACCGGCTGGCCGTCCGCCAGCGCCGTCAGGTCGAAGGGTTGCGACCCGTCAGCCAGTTCCTCAGCAGCGGCGCTCTCGGCCGCGGGGGGCTCATCGTTCATGCCGGAGTGTACCGTCGCGACCACCCGGGGGCAGTCCGGGCCGCCACCCGACTAGAATCGACGCATGCGTAGAGACGACCCTGCACGGCCGGCGCGATCCGCCCGGCTCCGTCACTCGCGCCGGTGGCGCGAGTGACGACGCTCCTCAAGCGCCTGTTCGCGCGCGCTCCCGGCGGCACCCTCTCGCAACAGGTGCGAAGCGCGCGCCTCTGGTTGCCTCTCGTCATCGTGGGCGTCGTCGTGGTCTACCAGGTCTTCATCGTGCCGATGGGCGGCCCCGCCTTCGAGTTCTGGGCGACCATCCTCTTCTACGGCATCCTCGGTCCGATCGTGACCTACGCGACCCTCAACTGGATCGCGGAGGAGGTCAAGCTCCACGAGCAGGGGCAGGCTGATCTGGCGCGCGTCTATCAGGAGCTCAGCGACAGCCACGAGCTCCTCGGCGCCATCCAGGACGTGACCATGCGCTACGCGGCCGCTCCCGACATCGAGGCGATCATCGCCACGGCAGCCCGCGGGGTCGCCAAGGTGACCGGTGCGCGCGCCGTCAGCCTCGTCGTCGGACCGTCCGAGCTGGGCGCCTCGCACGGCGTAGGACTCACGCCCGAACTCGAGGCTGACGCCTTGCGGCGCGACCGGCAGTTGCGCCTGGCCGAGACCGGCCAGGAGGGCCCGACGCAGGTGAGCACGGTCGGGGGTGCCGCCAACGGCCCGCTGGTCGTCCTCAGCCGCCCGCTGTCCTGGGGCGACAGGTCGGAGGGGTCGCTGCACGCCTACTACGCGGCGGAGCCGGACGCCCGCAGCCGCGAAGCCTTCGACATCCTCGCTGCGCAGTTCGCCACGGCGGCGGAAGCTACGCGGCTGCGCATGCGCGACATCCTCACGCTGATGGAGGTCGACAGGAGCGTGCGCGCGGAAGGGAACCTGGAGCGGCTCCTCGGCACGGTGCTGGGCGAGATGATGTCGAGGGTGGCCGCCAAGGCCGGCGGCGTGTTCCTCCTCGACGAGGAGTCGCGCCTACAATTGCGCTTCAGCGCGGGCATAAGCCGCCCGACGACGCCGGTCTCCTGGAAGCTAGGCGAGGGGATAGTCGGTCGCGTGGCGGTCGAGCGCGAACCGACCGTGCTGGAGCGCATGAGCGCTGCCGAACGAGGTGCCGCCGGCCCCATCCTGCAGGCGGCGGGCAGCGCGGTGCTCCTGCCGCTGGCGGCCGACGACAGGCTCCTCGGCGTGATCGTCCTCTCGCACCCGGCGGAGCAGCACTTCGACCGCGACGCCATCCCGTTCCTCGGTCTGCTCGCCTCGCAAGTGAGCCTGGCGGTCGGCAACGCGACCGCCTACCTCCAGTCGGAGGAGCTGGCCATCGTCGAGGAGCGCGCGCGCATCGCCCGCGAGATCCACGACGGCGTGGCCCAGCTCCTGGCCTTCACCCTCCTCAAGCTCGACCTGGCGGGCAAGCTCATGGCGAAGGACCAGGCGAAGGCGAGCACCGCCATCGAGCAGGCGCGCGACACCGTGCGCGAGACGATCAAGGAGCTGCGCCGCTCGATCTTCGCGCTGCGGCCGGTCGACCTCGAGCGTTACGGCTTCGTCGAGACCGTGCGGCGCTACGCCGTCGACTTCGGTCAACAGAACGACATCCGGGTCCGGTTGGACGTCGGCGAGCTGCCGACGCTCACCGTGAAGCAGGAGGCGGTGCTGTTCAGGATCTTCCAAGAGGCGATGCACAACGTGGCCAAGCATGCGCGCGCGACCGAGGTCTCCATCAGGCTCGGCACGGCCGAGGACGGCATGGCGTTCGTGTCGGTCAGCGACGATGGCCACGGCTTCGACCCAGTCGCCGTCGGCGACAGGGTGACGAGCGCGGGCGGGCTTGGGCTCAAGCAGATGCGGGAGCGGGTGGAGGCCCGGGGTGGCAGGCTCGACGTCTCCTCGTCGCACGGTGGCGGTACGACCGTTGCCGCAGCCATCCCGGCGTGATCGACGCCGCTAGCGTCGCGCTCCGGACATGAAGAAGCGCGTCCCGCGGTCATAGCCGCGGGACGCGCTGATGGTCGGGGAACGGCGGGCCGCCCGCCGCCGACCCGGCTTACTTCTTCTTGGCCTGACGGTACGAGTCGCCGAAGCGCTTCTGGAACTTCTCGACGCGGCCTTCCGTGTCGATGAAGCGCTGCTCGCCCGTGAAGAACGGGTGGTTGCCCGACCAGACGTCGACGTGCAGTTCCGGCTTGGTGCTGTACGTCTCCATGACGACCTGGCCGTCGCAGATGATCTTGCATGGCACCATCTTGGGGTGGATGTTCTTCTTCATCTTGAGCTTCCTCCACGGGCGAGCGCCCGGCTAAGTCAACCTTGAGATAGTAGCACGCGGGAGTCGTGTTCGGGGCTGCCTCGCGCTTACCCGGCCTTGGCGAGCTGGCGCTTGACGCGCCCGACGATCGCGCCCATGCCGCGCAGGCGCAAGGGCGAGATGAGCTCCGCCAGCCCCATGTCCTCGTAGAAGTCCTCCGGAACGGCGAGCACCTCGGGCACCGTGGCGCCGAGGAGACCGGCGCTGACCACGGACGCGAAGCCGCGCGTCGTCGGCGACTCCCTCGGGGCGTCGAAGTAGAGCTTCACGACGCCGTCGGTCCCCACCTCGGCCTTGAGGAAGAGGGGGGTCTGACACTCATGAACCCGTTCGAGCTCGGCCTGCATGCCGGCCGGAGGGGAGGGGAGCTTGTTGGCGTACTCGAGCAGAAGCGGCAGGCGCTGGGAAGCCGGCAGCGACCTGAACTCGTCCACGATGCCTTGCAGTGGGGCTGGGATGCTCACGGGGGCAGCCTACCCCGGTCCCGGAGGCGCGTCACCACCCGGTGTATCCTTGACCACGCTGATGGTACGCCTCCCCTCCACAGTCGAGATCGGCCCGCAAGGGCCCGTGCGCGGGGGCCTGCATGTCCCTGGTTCGAAGAGCATCACCAACAGGGCTCTCGTCGTCGCGGCCCTCGCCGACGGAACCACGACGCTGCGCGGCGCGCTCGTCGCCGAGGACTCCGAGGTGCTGGTCCGCGCGCTCAGCTCTCTCGGGGTCGCCGTGGAATCGCTCGGTAGCGACGTGCGGGTGCGCGGTGCCGGGGGGCCGTTCCCCGCCAAGACCGCCAACCTCGACCTGCGGCTCTCCGGTACTAGCATCCGCTTCCTCGCCGCTGCCGTCGCCGTCGGCCACGGCCGCTTCACTCTGGACGGCACCGAGCGCATGCGCGAGAGACCGATCCAGGAGACCCTCGACGCCGTGACTACCCTCGGGGGCGAGGCACGCAGCCTGCGTGGCAACGGCTGCCCGCCGATCGAGATCGTCGCCTCGGGTCTGAGGGGCGGCAGCGTGAGGGTACGGGGCGACCGGAGCTCCCAGTTCCTCTCCGGCTTGCTCATGGCTGCCCCGTACGCCTCCGGTCCCGTGACCGTCGAGGTCGACGGCGAGCTCCTGTCCAAGCCGTTCGTCGACATGACGCTCGACGTCATGCGCACGTTCGGCGTCGCGGTCAAGCGCGACGGCTACCGCGCCTTCACCGTTTCGCCTGGGCACTACCGTGGGCTCGACTACGCCGTGGAGGGCGACGCGATGGCGGCCGGCTACTTCTGGGCCGCTGCCGGGGTCACCGGCGGACGCGTGCGCGTCAACAACCTCGGCAAGGGCACCCGACAGGGCGACGCGCGCCTCCTCGACGTGCTGGAGGAGCTGGGTTGCGAGGTATGCCGCGGCGAGCACCACGTCAGCGTCGAGGGTCCCCGCGGCGGCCGCTTGCGCGGCGGCCAGGACTTCGACCTCAACGACATGCCTGACCAGGCGCAGACCCTCGCCGTTGCGGCGCTCTTCGCCGACGCGCCCGTCCGCATAAGCAACGTCGGCAACCTCCGCATCAAGGAGACGGACCGCTTGAGCGCCATGCGGATGGAGCTGACCAGGCTCGGCGCGTACGTGGAGGAGGGCGACGACTACCTCGTCGTCCACCCTATCGAGACGCCGCCAGCGGCGCCGGTGGCACTGGAGACCTACGGCGACCACCGCATGGCCATGGCGCTCGCCGTGGCCGGGGCGCGCCTGCCGAACGTCGTCATCAAGGACCCGAGTTGCGTCGTGAAGACCTATCCGCGCTTCTTCGAGGACTTCCTGGGGTTGCTGGCCGGGCGGTTGGCGTGAGTTCCGCCGGCGACTCCGCAGCCGCGGGCACCACCGGCCGGGCAGCGGCCGACCAGGGCACGCCGGCCCGGACGGTCATCACCATCGACGGGCCCGCGGCGTCCGGCAAGTCGAGCGTCGCGCGCGCCCTCGCCGGGCAGCTGGGCTTCGCGTACGTGTCGAGCGGGCTCCTGTACCGAGCGGCGACGTTCGTGGCCATGGGCGCCGGCGTCGACGAGTCGGATGAGGACGCTCTCCTGGGCCTCCTGGCGCACCGCGTCGTCACGTTGACGCCGGACGCGCTGGGTAACCGGGTCAGTGTCGACGGCGAGGACGTGACGGCCGGCTTGCACACGGACGCGGTCGATGTTCGCGTCTCGACGGTGGCCAAGCACGGCAGGGTGCGCGATTGGGTGAACGAGCGGTTGCGCGAGCTCGGTGGCTCCTTCGTGATCGACGGGCGCGACATGGGGACCGTGGTGTTCCCGGACGCCGCGGCGAAGTTCTACCTGACGGCCGACCCAAGGATCCGGGCCGAGCGCAGGGCCAGCGAGCGCGGCAGCGACCTGGATGCCATCGCGGCGGAGCTGGAACGGCGCGACGCGCGCGATAGGTCGCAGTCGGCTCCTGCGGCCGACGCCACGGTCGTCGACACGGGGAACATGAGCCTCGACGAGGTCGTGGCGCGCGTTCGGGCCGACGTGCTGCGGGCCCTTCAGGACGCGGCGGTGGCGGGTTGACCGTCCCCGGCGTCTTCGCCCGCCCGGCCTCGGCGTTGCGCCTCGTCATCGTCACGAGCAGCCGCTACAAGCCCGAGGCGCACCCGCTCGCCAGGCAGCTGGGCGACCTGTTCGAGCGCGCCGGTGCCAAGGTCGTCCTCGACCTCGGCGGCGGCGCGGAGCTGAGCGGCTACTCGCGCGAGGCCGACCTGGCCGTCTCTGTCGGCGGCGACGGCACCCTCTTGGCTGCGGCGCGGCGTCTGGCCGGCTCCGACGTGCCGCTCATGGGAGTCAACCTTGGCAAACTGGGTTTCCTGGCGGAGTTCGGCGCGGAAGAGGCCATCGCCTACGCTTCCGGGGCCGACGTCCAGAGCTGGCCGGTGCGCGAGAAGATGCTCATGCAGGTCGGCATAGCCGGGCGGGGGGAGCGGCGGTACGCCTTCAACGACGTGCTCCTATCCCAAGGTGTCATGACGCGGCTGGTACGGGTGCGCATGCGCGTAGACGGCGCCTACGCCACCGAGTACCGGGCGGACGGCATCGTCGTGTCCACGCCGGTCGGTTCGACCGCCTACTCACTGTCGCTCGGCGGACCCATCCTGGACCAGGGCCTCAGGGCCCTCGTCGTCACGCCCATCGCGCCGCACAGCCTCACCAATCGCCCCATCGTCCTGCCGGGCGACTCGGAGATCGGGTTGGAGGTCCTCACGCGCCCCGACGAGATAGCTATGGTGATCGACGGGCAGGAGCGGGTGGACCTCGAGGTCGGCGACACCATCCAGATCACGGCCGCCGAACGCGGCCTGCTCCTCGTCTCGACCGGCAGACGCAGCGCGTTCGAGGTACTGAGGCACAAGCTGGGTTGGGGCGAAGGGCCGCTGCGTCCCCTGCCAGAAGACGGGTGAGCCGCGAGCCCCGCACCCTGCTGCTGATCGCCAACGGTCACGGCGAGGACGTCGTCGCCGCGCGTGTCGTCGGGGAGTTGTCGCGCCGGGCGCCGTGGGTGAGTGTCCATGCCTTGGCCGTGGTCGGCGAGGGGCGAACCATGGCTCGCGCCGGCGCCGCTGTCGATGGTCCGCACCGCCTCCTTCCGTCCGGCGGACTGACGTTCCACGCCTGGGAGCACTTCGTTGCCGACGTGCGCGCCGGGGTCCTGGCGCTCACGCTGCGCCAGGCCGCCTGGCTCCTGCGTGCGCGCCCCGACGCCGTGTTCGCGGTGGGCGACTTCTACGCCCACCTGCTGGCCAGCCTCGTGAGGGCGCCGCGGCGCGTGCTCCAGACACTCGTTTCCGTCTACACCGCTCCTCCTCCGGACGCCGCGCGGCTCACGGGCCGCTACTTCATGGAGAGCTTCAGAGGCCCCGAGCTGGCGCTCATGCGGGCGGCAGACCGGGTCTACGCCCGTGACGCGGCGACGGCCGCTCACCTGCTCGGACGCGGTGTCTCCGGCGCCGCCTACGTCGGCAACCCCATGATGGACGGGCTCGAGGCCGCGCCTCTCGTGCCGTACGAGCTGCGCGGCCGACCGACCGTCGCCCTGCTGCCCGGCACGCGGGCGTGGGCGGCTCGCAGCGTGGCGCCCATGATCGAGGCACTCGAGCGGTTACCCGGCGCCCTCGGCCTGGTGGCGTGGACGCTCGGTCAGACGCCCGCTCCGCCCCCGGGTTGGGAAAGCGACCTGGCGCCCGTACCCGGGGTCGCGGTCGCGTGGCGCCGCGGCCCCAACCGGCTTTGGTGGGTGGCCGAGCGCTTCGCAGCCGTGCTCGCCAGCGCCGACGTCGCTCTCGGCACGTCCGGGACCGCCAACGAGCAGGCGGTCGGTCTAAGTGTGCCTACCGTCGCGTTCCCCTTCCCACCGCACCTCTCCGACGCCTTCGTCGCCAACCAGGCGCGCCTGCTCGGCGCCGGCCTCACCATCGGCGAGGCCGACCCGAGGGCCCTCGCCGCTCACGTGGCGCGGCTCTGGCGCGACCCTGCCGCCCGCGAGCGCACCGCGGCGGCCGCACGGGAGCGCATGGGGTCGTCCGGGGGGAGCGCCGCGTTGGCCGGTGAGCTCGCGGACTGGTTAGGGGCCCTGCCCAAGCGCGACGGCTGAGCGCCAGTCGTCCGTCAGACCGCGATACGCCCCGTGCGCTCGCCGACTTCCTCGCCGAGGAGTTCAGCCAGGCGCGAGGCACAGCGGTGATGCTTCTTGGCGTAGGCGCCCTCGCGGTAGCTCGGGTCGAAGACGTCGATCAGGGGTCCGTCGCCGCTGGCGCGCAGCATGACCTGCCGGTCGTAGAGCTTGTCGATGAAGTGCACGAAGCGCAGGGCGTCGTTCTGGGAGGCGAGCGTGCGTACCCCGCTTAGATAGACGCTGCCGACCTGGGCGAGCACGCCGCCGAAGCGCGTCGGGTGCATGCTGCGCAGCAACTCCAGGAGCTCGTCCCACGTCACGGCCAGGCGGGGTGATGGCGACGCCTCGCTCTGCAGGCGGCTCGTCAACTCCGCCTCGGTCAGCCAACTGCCCTGCCTGAGCCGCTGCCTGAAGTCGGCGCCGTCCACCGGGACGACCTCGAACGAGGCGGCCAGCGATTGGATCTCGCGCTTGAAGTCCGAGGCGTTGAAGCGCCCCTGGCCCTGCGCCGCGGGCGGCGTGTTCGACGTCGTGACCACGGCGGTGCCGGCCGCGAAGCTCGCGGCCAGGAAGGTCTTGACGATAAGCGTGTTGCCGGGGTCGTCGAGCTCGAACTCGTCGATGCATAGGAGGTCGCTCGTCGCGAACTCGGCCTGCGCGTTCGCCATCCCCATCACGCCGATCAGGTAGACGAGCTCCTGGAAGCTTAGATAACGCTTCGCGGACGTGTCGGCGGCAGCGTACGCGGCCGCGAGGAGGTGCGTCTTTCCGACCCCGAAGCCGCCGTCGAGGTACAGGCCTGCGCCGGCCTGGGGTGACGGACGCTGCCAAGGCCAGCGCAAGGCGCGCGCCTGCAGGACGGGCCGTCCGGGGCGCCCTGCGTCGGGTCCCGGCACCTCGTGCCGCCACCTCCTGCCGAGCACGAACTCCTGCAGCCGGTCGCGCGCTGCCGCCTGCGTGGGGTCCTGCGGGGCGTACGTCTCGAACGCCACCCCGGCGAAGCGCGGCGGCGGACGCAGGTCGCGTACCGACGGTGGGGGAGGGGGCTCCAGTTGGTCCACCGTCAACACGTGCGTCACGCACGGGAGCCTACCACCCGCCGTTTGACTTGCCCGGTGGCGCGCCGTAGAGTTCCCTTGGTCGCCGATCGGGGAAGTCCGGTGAGAGTCCGGCACTGTCCCGCAACGGTAAGGGCGCGCTTGGTGGCGCCCGAGTCCGAACACCGGCCGGCGAACCTTCACTTGACCCCTTGCGCGGACGAGGGAGGCAGGTAGCGCCCTTCCGTCGATCAGGCGCGGCCGCCCCTCCAGTCGATCAGACGCCTCCGAACCGCAGGCCGGAAGGAAGGGCACCATGCTCCGACGCCTCGCGGCACTCACGTTCACGCTCCTCCTGCTCGCACCGAGCGCCCTCGCCACCGCCTACCCGGTCACCGTGGTCGACGACCTCGGGCGCGAAGTCACGTTGACCGCCGCACCCGCGCGCATCGTGAGCATGCTGCCAAGCCACACGGAGAGCGTCTGCGCCGTCGACGCCTGCGGCTCGCTCGTGGGGGTGGACACTTACAGCAACTACCCCGCTAGCGTGACGGAGCTGCCCACCCTCGGTGACGCCTTCGGTCCGAACCTCGAGGCCATCGTCGCGTTGGAACCGGACTTCGTCCTGGTGGACGAGTACAGCGGCCTCCAGGTCCCGCTGGAGGCGCTCGGCATACCGGTCTACGCCGGCTCCCCCCAGACCATCGCAGAGACCTACGACTTCCTCGTCACCCTTGGCACCCTCCTCGACCGGGAGACCGAGGCCGCCGTCCTGGTAGGCCGCTTGCAGGGCGAGCTCGCCGGCGTCGCGAGCGTCCTCGCGAAGGTGCACGGACCGACGGTGTTCGTCGAGCTCGATCCGACCCCGTACTCCGTGGGCCCAGGCTCCTACTTCCACGAGCTCATCACGGCCGCGGGCGCCGTGAACATCGTTACGGCCGCTATGGGTCCGTTCCCCCAGGTCGACCCCGAGTACGTGGTGCTGCAGGATCCGGAGTTCATCCTCCTGACGGATGCCCCCTTCGGTGTGACCGCGGCCGACGTGGCGGCCCGGCCGGGTTGGGGTGGGCTAACGGCCGTGATGTCACAGCGGGTCGTGGAGATCGATCAGGAGACGGCCGACATCCTCAGCCGCTCGGGCCCGCGGCTCGGGGAAGCGGTGCGGCGCCTCGCCGACATCTTCCACCCGGGAACGTTCTAAGCAGCTAGGGTCCAGGCGTTGAGCGCCGCACAGCGGTCCATGCCGGTCGGACCGCGCCGGTCACGAGCTTTGGCGCTGGCCAGCAGCGCGAGCGCGCTGCTGGCCGTGTTGGTCGTCGCCGTCGCCGTCGGCAGCGTCTGGGTCGCTCCGGACGTCGTCATCGGAGCCGTGCGCAAGGGGCTGGCCGGCGAGGCGCTGCGTCCGCTCGAGACGGTCGTGTGGCAACTGCGCCTTCCACGGGTCCTGCTCGCCGGCCTCGTCGGGGGTGGGCTGGCGCTCGCGGGAGTGGTGTTCCAGGGCGTGTTCAGGAACCCGCTCGCCGACCCCTACCTGATAGGCACGGCCAGCGGCGCGGGCTTCGGGGCGGTGCTCGTCATGAGCGCCGGGGCGTCAGTTCCCGTCCTTGCGAGCCTCGGCGCGCCCGTCGTGGCGTTCGCATGCTCGCTGGTCACCGTCTTGCTCGTCGTCTTCCTGGCGCGGGTCGACAGCGCCCTGCCGACGGTGCGACTCGTCCTCGCGGGGGTCGTGATCAGCTCGCTCTTCACGGCCGGCACGTCCTTCCTGCTCGTGGCGGCCAGGGAGCAGGCCGGCGGCATCTTGGCATGGCTTCTTGGCGGCCTCGCCTTCTCGACCTGGTCTCAGGTCCGTCTCCTGGCCGCTGTCACGCTTCCGGCGCTCGCCTTGGTCGGAGCCTTCTCGCGAGCGCTCGATCTCCTGCAGCTCGGCGAGGAGGGCGCCTCCCTCCTGGGCCTCGGGGTCGAGCGCACTAAGCTCCTCCTCCTCGGCGTGGCGACCCTCGTCACCGCCTCGGCCGTGAGCGTGGCCGGCATCATCGGGTTCGTGGGGCTCATCGTCCCGCACGCCGCGCGCCTCGCCATCGGTCGACCACACGCTAGGCTGTTGCCGGTCGCGGCCCTCTGGGGCGCGGGCTTCCTGATCCTCGCCGACCTGCTCGCGCGTCAGGTCATCGCGCCCGTCGAGATCCCCGTCGGCATAGTCACGGCCCTGGTCGGCGGGCCGTTCTTCCTGTGGTTGCTTCGGCGCAGGGCGGACGAGCGGTGAGCGCCGGCGTACGCCTTGCGGGCGTGAGCCTAAGGTTCGCTCCCGCCGCTCCGCGCGTGCTCGAGGACGTCAGCCTCATCGTGGCGCCTGGCGAGGTCGTCGGCGTCGTCGGACCGAACGGCGCGGGGAAGAGCACGCTGCTGCGCGTCGTCACGCGGCTCGCGAGGCCGGAGTCGGGAGCGTGCGCCATCGATGACGTGGACGTCTCGCGCCTGTCGCGTGCCGCCCTCGCCCGCAAGGTCGCGCTCGTCGCCCAGGAGCCTGAGGTGCCGGTCGGGTACCGCGTGCGCGAGGTGGTGGCCATGGGCCGCGCGCCGCACCTCGGTCTGTTCGGTTCGCCGAGGGCGGGCGACGAGGCCATCGTCGAGCGCGCCATGGCCGTCACGGAGACGGCCGCCTTCGCCGAGCGCCCGATCGAGACGCTGTCTGGCGGTGAGCGGCAACGGGTCGTGTTCGCTCGCGCTCTTGCGCAGGAGCCGAGGTACCTGCTCCTGGACGAGCCGACCAACCACCTCGACTTGCGCTTTCAGGTGGAGCTGCTGAGGCACGCGCGGACGCAGGCCGCGTCGGGCTTGGGGGTGCTGCTGGTGATCCACGACCTGAACCTGGCGGCGCGTGCCTGCGACCGCCTCGTCGTGTTGGACGGCGGCCGCGTCGTAGCCGAAGGTGCGCCCCGCGACGTGCTGCTGCCGGAGACTCTCGAGAGCGTGTTCCGCGCGGACGTCGACGTTATGCCGGGACCGACCGGGCCGGTCGTCGTCGCTCGGGTCTGATACGCCGGGGCGGGCGCCTCTGGCGGGCGCCCCCCCCGGGGGTCGCGTGTTCGTCGCGAACGCCGGGCAGCAGGCGGGTCGCCGCGCTCAGTAGACGCTCGGCGGGTCGAACCGCTCGCGCACCTTGATGGCGAGGTCGTAGTAGTCCACCAGCGCCTGAGTGGCGGCGCGCCACCCGTGCCGCTCCATGTCGGCGCGCGCGCTCGCGGCCAACTTGGCCCGCAGAGCGGGATCGAAGAGCAGGCTGCCAAGCTTGTCGGTCAGATCGCCCAGGTCGCCCGGCGTGAACAGGAGACCGTTCTCGCCGTCCTTGATGACGTCCGGGATGCCGCCGGCCCGCGCGCCGACGGCCGGCACGCCCGAGGCCATGGCCTCCATCGCGACGAAGCCGAGCGTCTCCGTGTCGGATGGGAAAGCGAAGACGTCCGAGCTCGCGTAGGCGGCCGCCAGCTCAAGCCCGGACATGTAACCGGTAAACACCGTGTTAGTGCCCTTGAAGCGGCGCCTGAGGTCCGCCTCGGCGGGACCCGAACCCACCATGGCCAGGCGCACGCCCGGCAGCCGCGTGACGGGTCCGTACAGCCAGTCGAGGCGCTTCTCGAACGACAGGCGGCCGACGTAAGTCATCAGCGGCGCCTCGGGGTGGCCGTCGGTCAGGCGCTCGCGCATGGCTTTCGTACGGCGCTCCGGTCGGTACAGTTCCGTGTCGACCGCCTTCGGCCATAGGCGCACGCGTTTGATGCCTAGCGCGCGCGCCGACTTAACCATCGGCACGCTCGTGCAGAGGTTCACGTGCGCCTGGTTGTGCACGTCCCGCAAGAAGCGCCGCGACGGCTCCTGCAGGAGGGGGAGCTTCAGGTGAAGCGCGTACTGAGTGATGTCGGTGTGGTAGCTCGCCAGCAGCGGCAGGTTGCGCTGCTTGGCCAGCGCGGTGCCCCACAGCCCGAGCACGACCGGGTTCACGACGTGCACGACCTCCGGACGGAACCGGTCGAGCTCACGGCCCAATCGCGGGCGCGGCAGGCCGAGGAAGAGTTCCGGGTACCAAGGCCTGAACGAGAGGGCCGGCACCTTGACGACCTTGTGCCCAGCGTACGAATCGGGAGGATCGTGGGGGGCGAACACGATGGCCTCGTGACCAAGCACGGCCAACTGCTCGAGCGTGCGCGTGATGCGCGTGACGATGCCGTCGACCTTCGGTAGGAAGACCTCCGTGAAGAGGGCGATCCTCACGGCCGACCGCCTGGCACCCGCGCCGTCACAGTCTGCGCTGGCTTCGGAAGGCTCAGGCTTTGCCGGCCGACTCGGGTTTGGCGAGCGCCGGGTCGCCGGGGAGGTTGTCTCTCGTCCACGTGCTCGTAGCCGGGATCTTCGAGAGGTCGGCCCTGCCGGCGTACTTCCTGGCGATATCCGTCACCTCGGCGAGCAGGCCGGTCTGCAGGGTCGTCGGCTCGAGGCCCAGCGACAAGAAGAGGTCGTTCCTGACGAACAGGTCGTTCTCGGCGTCCTCGCGGCGCGGGTTCGGTGTGAACGCGACCTCGCAGCCCGTCATCTCCGCCACGAGCTTGGCCAGGTCGCGCACACGGTGCGTCTCCGTCATCTGGTTGAGGATCTTCACTCGCTCGCCGCGCTTGGGCGGGTTCTCGAGGGCGAGCTGGACGCACTTCACCGTGTCGGTTATGTGGATGAACGCCCGCGTCTGTCCGCCAGTCCCGTGGACGGTCAGCGGGTAGCCGACCGCGGCCTGCATGAGGAAGCGGTTGAGCACCGTGCCGTAGTCGCCGTCGTAGTCGAAGCGGTTGATGAGCCGCTCGTCTCGCTTGGTCTGTGGCGTGTTGGTGCCCCACACGATGCCCTGGTGCAGGTCGGTCAGGCGCAGCCGGTCGTTCTTCGCGTAGTAGGCGAAGAGGATCTGATCGAGCGACTTGGTCATGTGATAGACGCTGCCTGGGTTGGTCGGATAGAGGACCTCCTGACGCACCTTGCGGCCGTCGTCGGTGGTGACCTCGATGTCCAGGTAGCCCTCGGGGATCTTCATGCCGGCCGTGCCGTAGCCGTAGACGCCCATGGTGCCGAGGTGCGCGAGGTGCACGTCCTGGCCGCTCTCCACGATGGCCGCGAGCACGTTGTGGGTGGCGTTGACGTTGTTGTCGACCGTGTAGCGCTTGTTGCGGCTGCTCTTCATGGAGTAAGGCGCCGCGCGTTGCTCGGCGAAGTGCACGATGGCGTCCGGGCGCTCGCTCTCTATGAGCCCAAGCAGGCCGGCGTAGTCCTGCGCCACGTCCAGGTTGCGGAAGCCCAGCGTCTTGCCCGTGAGCTCCTTCCAGACCGCCAGGCGCACGCCCATCGGCTGGATGGGGGTGAGGCTGCCGGCCTCGAGCTCGTTGTCGATGTCGCGGCGCGACAGGTTGTCGACGATGACCACTTCGTGGCCCAGGTCGCTCAGATGCAGGCTCGTCGGCCAACCGCAGAAGCCGTCTCCACCCAGGACGAGTACCTTCATTACAGCCTCCGGTGGCGTGCTTATCGGAACTCGAGCCGCGGCACGCAAGTACGGGCAGTGTACCACCGCGTCTTTGACGAGAGTCGGAGCGTTTGGCCGTCGCTGTGGGCGGTTGCGCGCCTAGCGACCGCCTAGTAGCGGACCAAGCCTTCCTTGACGCGCCGCCTGAACAACCGCAAGCGCCGCTGGAAGAACCGACGCCGGTACGGTTGCGCGCCGGCCCGCCACGCGCTGGGCTTCAGGAACGACCCCACGACGGCCGTGGCGATGAAGGCGGGGTGGAGCAACGACCACCAGGCGGTAGTGAGCCCCCAGAGGTCGCGGCGTGCCCATTGCCCTGTGCCGATGCCCATCCCGGCGTACTCGACGATCGCCTTGGCGAGCCAGAGCCCGATGACCCAGGGCGCCATGCTCGGCGCGAAGGGCAGCAAGAGGACGCCGACGGTGAGGAGGACGCTCTGGAGGCCGAGCGTGCCGATGCCGGCCAGGAACGCGGGGTGGTAATGCAGCACATGGTGGTAACGACTTACCCAGCGCCGGCGCTGCCGCAGGAGGGTCGCCACGGACCCGACCCCCTTGGTGAGGACGCGGCATTCGGGGCTCTCGGCGAAGACGACAGAGGCGCCGGGAAGCCGACCGAGCCGTTGCGTCAGGAGGTCCTCGTCGCCCGATGGCGCGCGTCCGGCCGCCCCGAACCCGCCGCAGGCATCGAAAGCCGACCGGCGGTAGCCGAGGTTGTTGGCGCTGCTGGCGTACTTCAGCCCGAAGCGCGTCAGGCTGCGCGAGACGAGCATGAGCGTGAACCAGTCGACCGACTCGAAGCGCTGCAACAGCGTCCGGGCCTCGCCCGACCCGCTGGTCGAGACGTAGCCGGCCACCATGACGACGCCGTCAACGAAGTGCGACGCCATCCCCGCTACCCAGCCCGGATGGTGCAGGCAGTCGGCGTCCGTGGCGAGGACGATCTCGCCGCGCGAAGCGCGGATACCGTGGTCGACGGCGTTCACCTTGGGGGAGAGTCGGCGACTCGGCTCCGTGACGGTGACGAGCTTGAAGCGCGGGTCGAGCGCCGCGAAGCGCTCGATGACGGCGCGCGTGCCGTCGGTGGAACGATCGTCGACGATCACGAACTCGAGCGGGCCCCCGTAGCGCTGGGCGCCGAGCGAGGCCAGGGTCGCCGGGAGGGAGGCGGCTTCGTCATGGGCGGGCAACACGACGCTGACGCTCGGCGTGGTCGTAGTGCGCCGGACCGGCACCCGCCGCAGCGCTCCCACGATCACCATGACCATGAGGAAGAGGTACGGCAGCTCGAAGAGGTACAGGCTTGACAGGAAGGCGGACTGCACGGGGGTTACCACTCCAAGGCGACGGTTGGCCTTGGGCGAGTCTAGCATCGGTCTCACCGGGCCGACGTGGGACGACGGCGCGCGCGGGTAGTCTCGGTGGAGGTGACACGCGACCCGGCGCAGAGCTTCCACGGTTTCCTCACGCAGCTCCCCGAGTACGAGGGGCAGGTGGCGGCCTATCACTTCTTCCCGCCGCGCAAGCGGGTGGAGGGGAACGGGTACGACGGACCGTTCGCGGAACTGCTCGAGCGCGCCGGGATCGTCCCGTACGAGCACCAGGCGGCGGCGCTGCTCGCGGCAGCGGAGCGTCGCGATGTGGTGGTGGCGACGGCCACCGCCTCCGGCAAGTCGCTGGTCTTCCAGGCGCCTGTCCTGGCCGGCCTGGAGGAGGGCGGTACCAGCCTGCTCGTGTATCCGACCAAGGCTCTGGCCGGCGACCAGCTCCTCAAGCTCCGGGGCCTGGCGGGCGCCGTCGGCCTCACCCGAGCCGCCGAGCGCGTCCAGATCTACGACGGCGACACTGCGGCGGAGCGCCGCGCGGGCGTACGCGCGACGGCCGGCGCTCTTCTGACGAACCCCGACATGCTCCACTACGGCATCCTGCCGCACCACGCCGCGTGGGCGCCGTTCCTCGGGCGGTTGCGGTACCTGGTCCTCGACGAGCTGCACGCCTACCGTGGGGTGCTCGGCTCCCACGTCGCGAACGTGGTGCGCCGGCTCTTGCGCGTCGCGGCGCTCTACGGCGGGCGCCCGACCGTGATCGCAGCGTCGGCGACCGTCGGCAACCCCGGTCAGCACGCCGAGCGCCTAGTCGGGCGGCCGTTCGAGGTCGTGTCGGCCGACGCGGCCCCCCGGGGCGCGCGCGAGTTCATCATCTGGCGTCCGCCCGTGGTGCAGGGGAGCGAGCGGCGACGCTCGGCCAACTCCGAGGCGGCCGCGCTGGCCGCCCAGTTCGTCAGGTCGGACATCAAGAGCATCTTCTTCTGCAACTCGCGCAAGGGTGCCGAGCTCGTGCGGCGCTACGCCGCCGGACTCCTGGGTGACGAGCTCGCAGAACGCATCGAGAGCTACCGCGCCGGCTATACCCCCGAGGCGCGCGCGGCCCTCGAGGACGCTTTCCGGGCGGGCGCCGTCACCGTGCTGACGAGCACGAGCGCGCTGGAACTCGGGGTCGACATCGGGGGTGTCGACGCCGTCGTGATGGTGGGCTATCCCGGCTCGAAGGTCGCGATGTGGCAGCGCTCCGGGCGGGCGGGCAGGGCGGGCGGGCGGGCGTTGACGCTCCTCATCCCTGGCGCCGACCCCCT